>JANXSI010000469.1 GCA_025352765.1 Devosia sp.
GCAAGGTCAAAGTCGAGGCCAGTGACGCCTCGACGATCCAGTCCAACGTCAAGATCGCCTCGTCCGTCGTGGGGGCCAGCGATGGAGGCCTGCATAAGCTGGCCAGCGACATAGACGAGAAGGTCAACGGCACGGCGATCGACGGCGACTATTCGCTCGCCGATGCGGTCAATGGCGAGCTCACGCTGAAGCTCGGCGATACGGTCACGATGTCTCCGAACTACGTCACGACGGGTGACCCGCGGGCTCCTGATCTCACGCTCAAGAAGGGTGACATTGTTCTGCTTTCCGCGCCCGGCGAGCTCGGTACGCTTTACGAGTTCGTACTTGATACGATTGATCACCCCGCCGGCAGTTCGGTGCATGTCGGCTTCGATGAGACGGGCGGCCTCAACAATTTTACCGACATCGGCGTCTGGAAGAAGCTTGACGGTCTCAAGCCGAACGCGACCTACACGTATTACGGCAGCGGCGGCGACAGCAGTCATTCGGGCGGCACGGTTGTCGACCTGACGGCGGCGGATTTCAAAGACCAGGCGCTGTGGCAGGAGAACGCCGACTACACGATGCTGCTCGACGGCTCGACGGGCGGCTTGCGCTCGGCGGGCGGCTCCAGCACCGGTATTGCGATCAGTTTCAACGATCTGCGCAATGGCGCGGTGGCGTTGGTCAATAATACGACGGTGGATGCGGCAGCGCTGAGCGTCACCGCCGATTCCGAGGGCACCGTTAGCGCCATCGCCGACGTCACCAACCAGTCGCAGGGCCAATCCGCGTTCCAGCAGGCGGGCTTCATCAAGGGGGCGCTCGGGAAGGGCGCCCTCCTGTTCGGTGGCGACCAGTCGAAATCACAGAGCGCCGTCGTCTCCACCAATCTGATCCTGGGCGGCACGTCCGCCAAGGTCACCGGCAGCACTGTTGGTCATGCCGCGCATGACACTACGCCGATCAGCGCCATTGACGTGACAGTAAATGCAACCAATGCGGCGACGATCACGTCCGACACCAAGACGATGGCCGTCGCTACCGGCAATGGCGGCAACGTGGTCGCACTGCAGATCGCCAACAACACGATCGGGTGGGAGCGCACCAATCTGCTGTTCGCGACGCTCGAGACGCTGGTGGGCGACATCGGGCAGATCGACGGAGCGCCGACGCTGCGGCACGAGCTGCCCTATGACGTGGTGGCTGCGATCGAAAACAGTACTGTCGTCAGCAACGGCGCGGTCCGCGTGACTGCGCTATCGACCGCTTCGATCAACGCCCAGATCAGCAATGACGCGACCTCGGCGGCGACGGCGGTGATCAACGCGGCGGAAGCGTCTGCCTACGGCATCGTGATTTCCGGCAACAAGGTCTCGGGAAGCACGGACGCCCATATCAGCACCAACTCGTCCATTACGGCCGGCTCTGTGTTGGTGACGGCGACCGATACGGCCGCGATCGACACCACGACCGGCGTCGGCGCCAGCTCCAAGGTAGAAAACACCTATGGGACCGACATCGCGACCAAGCTCGAAGGCAAGCTGATCGACACCTTCGATTACACCAGCGAATCCGGCATCCGGACGCTGAATTTCGGCGACAAGGTGCTGGTAAGGACGGTCGATGGCTCGACGGTGACCTACGCCACCTACCAGTTCATGGGACCCAACGGCACCGAGCTGGACCTCTCCGACGGCAGCCGGGTCGGGGCCGGCGAGGACGCGCCGTACGACAGTGCCGGCTATTGGAAGCAGCTCAATACCGATAGCTTGGTGCAGAAGGACATCGCCAAGGTTGCGCTGCTCGCTGCGGGTGTCGAGAAGAGCGTCGTCAGTCCGGAATTCGGCGCGAAGGCCGGCCTCTTTGCGCGCAACCAAGTGCATGGCGGGGCCAGCGCCAGCATTGTCGATGCGACGATCGTTGCGCTCGCGGCGGTAAGCGTCGCGGCCGACGAGAAGGCCAAGATAACCGCGCATGACAACAGCTACATTTCGGCCAAGAGCTCCTCGTCGCTCGTGTCGGTGACCAACAATGTGCTGGGCAGCGCCAAGGCGTTCATCGACGACAGCAGCATCAGCAAGGCCAGCGGCGCCGGTCTGACCAACAGCCTGAGCGTGACGGCCAAGACCGAGGCTAGTATCAGTGCCACGATCGACAGCCAGATCAAGGCGGAATCGGAAGCCAGCGGGCTGCTGCTGGTGTTCAATGCGGTGGGCTGGGTGCCTACCAATCTGCTGTTCGACACGATCGATGCGATCACCGGCTCATCCGAGCTCACTTCCGATACTTCTGATGCTTTCAAGGCGTTCAAGGCCCAGAGTCCAGTCGACACCACCGCCTATATCCACAACAGCCATATCGATGTTGCCGGAGCAGTGACGCTCGACGCCAAGAACGATGCGTC
The DNA here is from genome assembly GCA_025352765.1 of Devosia sp. GTDB lineage: Bacteria > Pseudomonadota > Alphaproteobacteria > Rhizobiales > Devosiaceae > Devosia_A. The sequence continues at coordinate 2,390 of JANXSI010000469.1, forward strand.
CATCGAGGCAGTGTCGGGCATTGCGGCGGACATGGCCAAGACCATGACCTTCGCCATCGAAGCGAAGTATGCGGTCAAGGGCTCCTCGGGCGCCTATATCATCGCCAGCAACAAGGTTGCCGGCAGCGCCTCGGCCTATATCGACAACAGCGCGGACGATTCCGAGAAGGCGACCGACACCGTCAATGCAGGCGGCGGCGTCTCGCTTAATTCGGACAGCTCGGCCTCGATCAAGGCCAAGGTCAACCTGACTTCGACCGCGACCCCGGTCAACAATCTCGACGCGGTGGCCCAGATCGTCGGCGACCTCGCCGACAAGCTGGGCCTGGGCAGCTACAGCTATACCGACAAGTCCGGCATGCAGAACGTCAAGGTCGGCGACACGGTGCTCAAGACCGGCGATACGCCCAAGGTCGATGTCGATCTTTTCGGCGCCAATCCACCTGCGACGTTCACGCTCGGCACGATGGGAACCATCCGCAATGCGGCGGGCGCCACCTATATCTATGTGGCCGCCGCTGACTTCACCGAGGCGGATCTGGCCAAGGTCGATTACACCGACCGGACGAAGTGGAAGCCGGTCGATCTGAGCCAGTATCCGGGCGCAACCTATGAGTATATCGGGCCGGACGCCAACGGTAAGCATCCCAACGATGACGGCTATACCGGCGCTCCAGTTTCGATCAACCTGAGCAACCTCGACTTCAGCCAGTTCCCGCTCTTGTGGAAGAAGCAGTCGTCGACTGACTACAAGGACGCGCTTTACCCGAATCTGGGCAACGTGGTGACAACCGATGCATCGTCGGCCGGGCTCGAGATTGCCTACAATGACGTGCGCGACGAGTCCAAGGCGCGCGTCGAGAATGTGAGCGTCACGAGCGGCGGCGACGTGACCGTGACCGCCAAGGGCACGGCGGAAATCCAGGCCAAATCGGTGGTCACCGTCAGCGCCTCGGGCGGGAGCGGCATCGACGGCAGCGGCGCGGTGGATGCCAAGCTCGGCCAGATCGTCACCAACATGGTGCTGGGCGCGGCCACCGCGAGCATCACCAACGCCAGCGTGGAGGCCAGCGGCGACGTTGCTGTCCATGCCATCAACGATGCGCGGATCGATGCGCGCAACTACGCCACGGGTGTCTCCGGCGCGACCGCCAAGGCGCTGACGCTGGCGTTCAACACGGTGGGCTGGCACGCCGAGAACATCCTGTTCGCGACGGTGGATGCGATCATCGGCGATCCGCTGCTGGCGCACACGATCTATGGCGACCCGGACGGCGCCGACGCAACGGCGACCATCACGCATTCGTCGATCGATGCGGACGGGGCGGTGGCGGTTACGGCCGACAATGTGGCGCAGATCAACGCCACGGTCAGCAATACGGCACAGACCGTGACCTCGGCGCTCTATGGCGCCTCGGGTTCGGACTATGGCCTCGTCATCACCTCCAACAAGGCGGCCGGCAAGGCCATCGCCTATATCGACGAGCAGTCCGACGCGCTGACGACGGTCACGGCCGGCAAGGGCGTTAGCGTCACCGCCGACGATGCCACGAAGATCTACGCCAACACCAAGCTGGTGGTGGACACCGAGGTCACCAACGATGCGGGTCTGGGTGTCATCCAGGAGACACTGGATGACCTCTATCCGGCCGATTACACGGCGGGCAAGGGCGGCATCGCGGGCGGCGTAAAGCCGGTGCATTACGGCGACCGCATCCGGCTGACGGATGATTACGGCACGCCCGACGTGACCGTGCTCGAGAGCGACGATCTCGACCAGACCTACGACGTCGATGCCGGCAAGATCGTGCAGCTGGGCGACGGATCAGTGTTCAAGAACACCACCAATGGGACGCTGACCGTCGATTACGCCACGACGGGCGACGATCTATCGGCCGATGCAAACTGGACCGCCATCGGCGGCAATGCCGGCAGCATCTACATCTATATGGGCGGTGGCAGCTACAACGATCCCGATGCACCGGTGCCTGACCAGGTCGATATCGATTCGACCGACTACAGCGACCTCAGCCTGTGGAAGGAAGCGCCCGAAACGCAGGTGCTGCTGCAGGGGCTCAATCTCTCCACCTCGCCCAGCAGCTCGGTGGGCGGCATCGTGGTGATGAACGACGTGCGCGGCGGCTCGGATGCGGAAATCCGCAACACCACTGTCATTGCGGCGGGCGATGTGCTGGTGAGCGCCGGCGAAAGCGCCCTTATCAATGCCACCGTGGACAATGCGGTGACGGCTAGCGGCGGCAGCTCGATCGGTGATCTGGGCAAGGACAAGAAAAAGGGCGGCACCGGCGAGAACGCCGACGTGCCCGACAAGACTACCAAAGACGTGGGCAAGGGGCAGGACACCAGCGGAGCGGAAGATCCGACCAAGATCGACTCCAAGGCTGCGAAAGAGCCGGCCGGGGAAGAGGAACCGGAGGACAATGTCCTCGCAGTCTCGGGCAATATCGCAACGAACGTCGTGCTGAGCACCGCAAAGGCAACGATCAGCAGCAGCACGGTCACGACGAGCCCGATCACCACCGCCGATGGCGTCATCGCCACCGGCGCGGTGACTGTCGCCGCGGTCGACGATGCCGAGATCATTTCGGACACCAAGAATTCCGCATATACCACCGGCGGCAATACCTATGGTGTCACTCTTGCCTTCAACTCGGTCGGCTACGATCCCCAGAACCTGCTCTTTAACGGCCTCGACGCGATCATCGGCGACGGCCTGTTCGCCAACCAAATCTCACATGGCGAAAACCCCGCCGGCGCGGAAGCGAGCATCACCAACTCGCAGATCACTGCCAGCGGCGCCGTCGGTGTGACTGCCGACAACAAGGCGATCATCGACGCGACGGTCAGCAACAAGGCCACATCGGAATCGACGTCGATTTACGGCACCGATGGCAAGGCCGTCGGCATGATGCTGGCCAGCAACAAGGTCTCGGCGAAGGCGACCGCCAGCATCGACAACAGCAACAGCCCGACCCTCGGCGTGACCGGCACGAGTTTCAAGGTTGATGCGAAGGACGATGCGGAGATCACCTCCAAGAGCGACGTGCTTGTCCAGACGCTGATAAAGGACGATTACGGCGTCAGCATCGCCAGCAATCTCATCCTCCTGGCAGTGGACAACTACCAATTCACCACGGCGTCCGGGTACCAGAACGTCAAGAACGGCGATTTGCTGGCCAACCCGGCCGACCTCGACAGCGACGGCAAGCCCGCGCTCTACCAGTACACGGGCACCGACGCGCCGATCAATCTGAGCAGCCTCGATTTCTCGGGCAATACCCCGCCAGCCCACTGGGTGCGCTACATCGTCGGCGATGTGGTCAAGAACATTGTCGACAATATCCCCGGCCTCGCCGACGGCAGCGCGCTGGGTATCGGCGGGCTGCTAATCCTGAACCAAGTCAAAGGCGGCGCCGATGCGACGATCAAGAACGCCGATCTAACGGTGGCAAAGGATTACAAATTTACCGCCACCTCGGGGTCCAAGGCTGTCACCAAGGGTGACGTGATTGCCTCCAGTTTCGACCAGACGACCGGCAAGCCGACGCTTTATGTTTACACCGGTGCCAATGCGACGCTCAACCTGAGCAACCTCGACTTCACCGGCAATACGCCGCCGACCGGCTGGGTGCTCTTCGTCGACGACAATGCCGGCGACGTGACGGTCAAGGCGCAGGAAATCAGTGTCATCGACGCCACGGCCAGCGGTACCGTTGAGACCACCGGCAGCGGCAATGGCAGCTCGATCGCCGTCAACGGCATCATCGCCACCAACAACATCATGGACTCTGCCCGCGCGTCGATCGTGAACGGTTCGATCAGCGGTGCGGGTGCGGATGATGTCAGCGTTCTCGCCGACAGCGCCAGCACGCTAACCGCCACTGTCGATGCCACGACCAAATCGCGGCAGGTGGGTGTCGGCATCGTGCTGGCCTTCAACACGGTTGGCGTCGCCGGGCAGAATTTCCTGTTCAACATCGCCGACGTCATCGGCGGCACCGATATCGCCGGGCCCTCTTCGACCGACGACGTGCCGGTCTATGCCCGCATCAGCGGCGCGACCCTCGACATCGCCGGCGACCTCACGGTTGCCGCGACAGCGGACGAGACCATCACCGCCGACATCTCGAACTATATCGAAGTCAAGCGGCTGAGCCTGAGCGACGAAAATCCGCCGGCGGTGGGTGTATCGGCCGTCATTGCGCTCAACCGCATTTCCTCCGGCGTCGATGCGAGGCTTGGCGACAGTTCGAGCATCGACGTGGGCGGCGCGGTCGTCGTGTCGGCGATCAACAGCAGCACCATCAATGCCAAGGTGGTTGCCCCCTCCATCGTGCTGTCGGCCAATCCGGTGAGCGAGGAAGGGGCGACCGCGATTTCGATCGCGCTCGTCATCGTGCGCAACGAAATCGGCGTCGACGTGACGGCCGAGATCGACAAGGTCTCGCATCTCGACGCAAGCGGCGACATTACCGTCGATGCCGAGCAGAACAGCACGATCAAGGCCACAGGTGCGGCAGCGGCCGTCGCCCTGGTCGCCGGCGCCAGCAACGCCACCGGCGTCACCGCCGGCGGCGTGATCGCATTCAACAAGATTGTGGGCTCGGTGGGGACGACGATCAGCGACAGCACTGTGGATGTCGGGCTGACCGGTGGCGCGGTGACGGTCAAGGCGTCGAACGCTGCCGACATCGAGGCCACCGCCGTCGATGCCGCGGTCAATTTGTCGATCGCAGCCGAGGCGGCGACAGGCGTCGCCATCGGCTTCGTGCTGGCGTTCAACTATGTCGGCTATCTGGGTGCCATCACCCACCTCGAGGGCAACAGCGCCACCGACAATCCCACCAATAGCAACGCCAGCCTCTCGCCGCTCTCGACTGCGGCGCGCATCCGCAATTCGAAGGTAACCGGCAAGTCGGTCGCGGTCGAGGCCAGCACGACCGCCAAGATCGACGCTGTCACGGGGGCGCTTGCCCTTGCGGCCGGCCTCTCAGCCGAGGCCACAACCACCGTTGCGGTGGCCGGCGTGTTCAACATGAACCGTGTCGCGACCAATACGATCGCCGCGATCGATGGCCAGCGGGACATCGATAGCGCTGACACCAACGGCTATGACATCTCGAACGATCATGGCCATTCGACCATCGATGCCGGCGGCGGCGGCGTCAGCGTGACGGCGGATGCGGGCGGCGAGATCATCGCCACGGACGCGGCGGCGGCCGTGACGCTGTCGCTCGGCGGCGAGGCGGCCACCTCGATTTCCGTCGGCGTATCGGTGGCGCTCAACAATATCGCCAATACGGTGCGGGCGCAGATCTCCAATTCGAGCGTCGAGCAATCCGGCAGCGTGCTGGTGCAGGCCACCAACGATGCAACGATTCACGCTACCGCGGTCGCGGCGGCACTGGCCGTCGCTATCGGCGGCGAAGCCAGCATTGCGGTGGCTGGCGGCGGTGCCGTGGCCACCAACGACATTGCGGGGACGACGCTCGCCAACCTCACCAACAGCTCGATCAGCTCGTACGGCAATGTGACCGTTAACGCGACGATGCAGTCCACGATCACGGCCGAGATCGCCGCTGTCGCCGTGGCGCTGGCCTTCAGCCCCGAGGCAAGCCCGGCAATTGCGCTCGGCGTCGCCGTGGCGCTCAACAAGATCAACCATGGCAATTCCGTCGAAGCCTCGCTCGACAACAGCTCGGTGACGGCGAACTCGGGTCGATTGATCGTCAGCGCCCTGTCCCACAATACGATCGACGCCTTCGTCGTCGCGGCCGCCGTCGCGGTCGCTGGTGGCGAAGTGGGCCTTGCTGCTTCGGGCGCCGGTGCCGGTACCGAAAACGACATTGCGGTCGCGACTACGGCGCGGATCACCGGTTCGGGCACCAACGGCATTTCGGCGGCCGGCGTCAGTGTTACCGCCGAGGACCGTTCGCAAATCACAGTCACTGTGGCGGCGGGCGCCGTCGCGGCGGCCTTCGGCGAGGTCGGGGCGGGCTTTGCCATCGGCATCGCGATCGCCACCAATGACATCGCCAATCGCATTACCGCCGAGATCATCGATGCCGCCAGCCTGCATGGCGGGGCCTATGGCGTGCTCGTCGATGCAAAGGACCAATCCGGTATTCACGCCACCGCGGCTTCGGCATCGCTGGCGGTCGCGGTCGGTGAAGTGGGCGTAGCCATCTCCGCCGGCGGCGCTGTGGCGCTCAACAAGAGCACCACCAGCGTCTTTTCGAAGATCGACAACAGCACCATCACCGGCGATGGCGGGGTCAGCGTCACGGCAGAAAGCGATGCCACGATCACCGCCAATATCGCGGCCGTGGCAGCGGCGATCGCTGGCGGGCAGGTGGGTGTCGGTGTCGCGATCGGCGTGTCGGTCGCCATCAACCAGATCGGCGACTGGGACGACAGCGCCGAACAGAGCGCGTCGACCGGCGACAGCAACGATGACGACGTGAGCGACGTTGCAACGGCCGCGCCCGTACTCAGGGCCAATGGCGGTACATCCGTTGTGGCGACGATCAACAACAGCGACGTCACCGCCAGCGGCGGCGACGTGACGGTGACGGCGACGTCGGGCCAGACCATCGAAGCCAATGTGGTGGCGCTGGCGGCGGCGCTGGCGGCGGGTCAGGTAGGCATCGGCGTTGCCGGCGCGGGCACTTACGCGGAAAACCGCGTGGCCGTGCGAACGGCTGCTACGATCGGGGGCATCAGCGGTAACACTGCCGATATCAACGCGCGCAACATCACCGTGCATGCGACCGACGACCAGGCGAGCATTACGGCCTTTGTCGGATCGGCGGCGCTGAGCGCGGCGATCGGCGAAGTCGGCGTCGCCGGCGCGGCCGCCATTGCGGTCGCTAAGAACGTCATCGCCAACGATGTCGATGCACATACCAGCTACGCGAGTCTCACGGCGCAGGCCGTTCCAACGCATACGGCGAACTACAAGGCGTTCGTATTCAGCGCGGGCCCGGATGGCGCGTTCAACACCGGCGACGATCTGACCCCGGTCGAATACACCGGCCAGGCGTTGGGCGTCGGCAATGACGGGATCGCCGGTAATGGTGACGATGACTACGTTGCCCTCGTAGATCAGAACACGACGTTCGAGTATGGCAGCGTGGCGCCCGCGCCGGGCAAGATCACCATCTCGGCCCACCAGGGTGCGGTGATCGATGCGACGGCCGCGGCCGCGGCGGTTGCCCTCGCGGGCGGCGCGGTCGGCGCGGCGCTCAGCGTCGGTGGCGCGGTGGCGCTCAACAGCATCACCGGGTCCACTTCAGCCTATGCGGATCACAGCTCACTGACGGCGGGCGGCGACGTCGGCGTCACGGCGACCAACAGCATGGACATCAGCACGATGGTGCTGGCGGTGTCGGCGGCTGTCGGGATAGGCGGCGCGGGCTTCAGCGCGGGGGTCGGCGCCAGCGTGGCGCTCAATTATATCGGCTACGGGATCGGTGCCTCGAAAACCGACCAAGGGCATCTGGTGGGTGTGTCGGCCTATCTGAGCAACAGCAATGTTGACAGCTTCGGCGACCTCAAGGTCAGCGCGACCTCGACAGCCAACATCGACGCCACAGTTGCGGCGGCTGCGGTCGCCGTGTCGGCTGGCGCGATTGCGGCCAGCGTGGCCGCGGCCGGAGCGGTTACCATCAACCAGGTGGGGATGAACGTCCTCGCCTATATCGACAATTCCGGGACCAATGGCGACTCGGTGAAGGCGGCCACGATCGACGTGGCGGCCGACGATAACAGCACGATCAGCGTGTGGGCCGGCGCGGCGGCGATCTCGGCGTCGTTCGGTGTGTTCGGCAGCGTTGCGGTGTCGATCGGCGTCGCGGTCGCGACCAACAGCATCGACAATGAAGTGGGCGCCTATGTCCGTGGCGTCGATACGCTGACGGCCCGCGGTGAGCTCGACCAGAGCGCCTACAATACCGCCAATCACTATTACTACACGTCACCGGTGGCGACCGGCTTTTCCGTCGACCAGCAGACCGGCGTCGTGACTCCTATCCTGGCGATTGGCGTTCCCGTCGTCGCCGGCAGCGGGTCACTCCGCGTCACCGCGAACTCGGTCGAGACGGTCACGGCGACGGCCTATATGGCCTCGGTGGCCGCATCGTTCGGTGTTGCGATCGCCGGCGGCGGCGCAGTGGTCCTGAACGACATCAAGTCGAGCGCGCGCAGCGGGGAGAGCGGCGCGCGGCACGGCGTGTTCGCCTATATCGACGGCGGCGCGGTCAGCGCGACAGGCGACATTACCGTCAAGGCCGATGCCAAGGACAGCGCCAGCGGCGAGGTAGGGGCGATCACTGTATCGATCGGTCTCGGTCTCGCGGCGTCGGGCGCCGACGTCGAGAACAACATCGCGGTTAATGTCGATGCCGATATCGGCCGAGTCACTAGCTTCAACGGTCGCAATGTCATCGTGCAGGCCACGGCGACGCCCCAGGCGTCGTCGCTCGTCCGTGCCGTCAACGTCGGCGCGGTCGCGGTGGGGGTGTCGGAGGCCCATGCCAATATCGCCAACACTGTCAGTGCCAGCTTCGGCGGCGACAGCAATGCGAGCCTCATCAATGTGCAGTCGCTACAGGTAGCAGCGCTCAACCTGGTGGGCGCAAGCGGAAAATCGGCCGACGCCGAGGCTATCGGAATGGTTGGCGGGCTCATCGGCGTCGATGCCACCATCGCCAAGGCGAGCAGCCACAATAGTGTCAACGCCAGCATCGGCGCGGGCAGCATCACGGCGTCGCGCAATGTCGGCGTCGGCGCGGAGAACGACAGCGTGCAGTACGCCAACGCCGTCAGCGTGGCGTTCGGCCTCGCGGCGGCCGGCGCCACTACCTCGGACGCACGCTCTACCGGCGCCCGCACGTCGGCGAAGATCGGCGGGAATGTGAAAATCAACGCCGGCAATGTCAGCGTGGTTTCGGCCGGCATCGACGACAACCGTGCCGACGCCACACCCGGCTCGATCGGCGCGGTCGCCATCGCCGCGGCGGTCCTGACCACGGACTCAACCGACACCCAGACTCTGGCGCAGGTCGGGGACGGCACCAACGTTCCGACGATCACCGTCACTCGCCCGACGACGCAGCTGGTTGGCGAGAGCACCGATGCGTTCAACCAGTTTGAGGCTGTCGCCGGCAATTTAACGCTGGCGGCGGACCATCTGGCCCGCGCAAACACGCAGCTCGTCACCACGGCCTACGGCCTGCTGTCGGGCTCGGGCGCTACTGCCGACAACTGGATCGACTCGAAGGTCGATACGGTCGTGGGTCGAGGCGCCCAGATCTTTGCGGCCAATATCGACATTGCGGCGGTCAACCGCTTTCAGAAGGACGACATCGGCAACAATATCGACGGCAGCGCCGGTGGTCTTGTGTCCGGCGCCAAAGCGCGCAGCGACACGCACCTGACACTCAACACGAAGACCACTGTCAACGACAACGCCACGGTGCAGGTCACCGGCAAATCGACCGAAGGCGGCATGCTGTCGATCCAGGCGCTTAATGACATCTTCTACCGCGAGACGGTCACCTATCAGAGCGCGGGCCTCGGCTCGGGCGTGGACGTGCATGCTGGGCTCGATGCCGGTGGCGTGCTGCTCGGCCTCGAGCAGGACCACCTGACTGCCATAGTGCAGATCGGCACGAACCCGACCACCACGAACGGCAACGTGACGATCAAGTCGGCGGGGGCGCTGGAACTGGGCGCCCACACTACGGCCAACGCGATCCTCAATGTCAGCGTCGACAATTACGGTGGCGTCACGGTGTCGATCGCCCAGGCGGTAATCGATATCCGTCCGCTCAACCGGGTGATCATCGGCAAGGGCGACACCGTAAAGGGCAATCTCGACGTCAATCTGCTGGCGGGCGAGAGCTCCGGCTTCGACCATGATTACTATCTGTCGCAGGTCTTTAGCGACACGTTCGCGGGCAGCGTCATTCCGATCTCGGAGATGACCACCAACTCGTTCATCTTCATCCGCAACGAGATCGACAATGAAGGGACGGTCCAGGCCGGCGGCAACATCAAGGCCTATGCCGACAAGGATCCGTTTGCCGACATCACGGCGCAGGGCAAGGCGGTCAACTGGGCGAGTTCAGCGATTGGTGCGCTCGACAGCCTGCTCGGCGGCAGCTCGCACAACCAGACCACGGGCTCGGCGCACGAGAACAACCACGCGCTGGTGATCAATAACGGTACGTTCAAGACGGGCGCCAACCGCCAGATCGACATCCTCATTGCGGACAACCCCGCTTACAATCCCAACCTGCCGTTCGACGCGGTTACCAACAACCCGGTCAAAGCGACGGCGCTCAACGGCACGAGCCTTGATGGCATCGACTTATCATTCCAGACCGTGGCGCAAAGCACCGCCCTGTTCGCCGAATTGCAGGCCGACCAGGACGCGCTAAGCAATTACGGCAGCAAAAACGACGATCTTGCCTCGTTCTATATTAGCGAGATTTCGCGCATTTCGAACGAACTGCTTGCCAACGGCTATGCCATCGTCCTCTACGATCCGGGTTACGATCAGTTTTCGGATCCGAACGGCTTCCACAAGCACATCGTGGCAGTGGACCAGGAAACGCCCGTGGTGGTGATTTCGCCGATCCATGCGGCGGCGGGGTATATCGACGTGCGCTCCGACGTGTTCACCGGCATCGGCACGCTGGATGCGCCAGGCGATGTCAGCGTCAAGATTCGCAACACTTCCAGCGCTTCGCTCGACATCCAGGGGATCACCATCCCCGAGGACAATGGCGGCGTCTACTTCAACGGCTTCCTCAAGCGGATCGGCGGCAACGGCGACGCCACGTTGGCAAACAACGCCAACGCCTCTGCCGACGACGGTCTTGCGGGCGTTGACGCCGGTGAGGCCAAGTGGCCGGTTCAGCTGGCATTGGAAGGGGTTTCGCGACCGGGCTTCTCCCTGGCGGCCGGCTTCCACTATACGACAGGCACGCTCGACGATGTGACGTCGGACCCGACCATCACCATCAGCAACGATCATGGGCCGGATCAGCCGAGGGTTTGGGATACTTGGACCGATCCGCTCAATCCGGCATTCCGCTACCTGCCCTACACGAGCATCACGGTCTCGGGCGCCATCACGGCCATCTCGGCTACTGTGAAGCTGACGACAGCCAGCCAGCCGGGCGGAGACGTCACGATCAACGCCGAGATCACCGCCAAGCATCTGAGCATCACGACCCAAGGCAAGCTGGTGATCGACCTGCCTGCGGGCAGCGTGCTCCAGACTGGCGGCGACCCGATCGACAGCTGGAACAACCCCGTCACCCAGGGCATGACGCCTGTCGGTGACAACAGCAGCGATCCTCTCAATATCAAGCGGAGCGGCTACGCCGGACTGACTTACAACGCCTTTGCCGGTCTGTGGACCTACAACTATGTCCAGAATCCGTCGAACGCTGATGTTGTGGCCAAGCAAGTCAATAGCCTGCTCGGCCAAGGGCCGGCCAAGGGCATCTATGCCAGCCAGATCGCCATTACGGCCGAATATGTCAACCTTAACGGTTTGATCCAGAGCGGCTTCGACACGTACACGATCAAGATCGACGGTGCTGCCGCGAACGAAATCGCGCAGATCAAGACGAAGATCTCCCTAGGTCAGCTGGCGGCAGGGCTCAACGTCATCAACAGCGCCTCGGCCAATGGCTACAAGGCATACTGGGACTCGGTGGCGGGCAAGATCGTGTTGCAGCCGTTCCAGACGCCGGGCGGCGAAATCACTATCACGGGCAAGCTGCTCAATACCGGCAAGGGCCAGATCAAGGTGCTGGGCGGCTACGCCACCGTCGATATCGAGAACACCACTTCATACGACGTTATCGTCAAGCGGCTTGATGTGAGCGAGCGCGGCGCTGGCATCATCATCCTCAACGACAAGGCGAAGGCGTCGGGTGGCGACGTCTATCAGCGCACGACCTACAAGACCTACGAAGACGGTCGCGTCATGGTGACGGTCGAGAACATGATGGATGCGACGCCCACCGGGATCGCGCCTGTCGATACGGACGTCGTGCCAAGCTATGTGAGCGTCGATAGTGCAAACACCAACGGGGCGGTCGCAGAAAGCGGTATCGGCAGCTCCTTCAACGCAAGCACAAATTACAATCCGGTGTCGGGCTGGCGTTATGGCTGGTCGGTGTCGAGCAGCATCCGGCAGCGCATCACCACCACATATGGCAAATCCGACTGGATCGGCCTTGACGCGCTGGCGGCCGACCCCAGCAACATCGTCGATGTAAAGACCGAGGCGCTGACCCAGCCGACGCTGGTGCCGGGGAGCGACTATTTCTTCCAGAGCAATGTTGGCGTCTACGCCGCCCGCCCGGACTACACGTTCGGCACGATCAACGTCGTGTCCAACTCGACGACGCGCGACGGCAACAAGTGGTCGACCAGTACCTGGTACGGCAAGCACACCTACTATGTGCAGAAGATCACCGAGCAGGACGTCTCGACCACGACGACGCAGACGATCGAAGCCGACCGGCCGGTCAGCATCCAGATCCTGGGCAGCACCCAGGCGACGGTGACGATCAACAGCACCGGCGGCGGTAATGTGATCCTGCAGGGCAGTGTGCTCAATGAGACGGGCAACACCACCATCACGACCAATGGGACGCTGACGCAGAACAGTGACGACATTCGCGTGCAAGGCGTGAACGTGTCGCTGACCGCTAACAAGGGCATCGGCACGTCGGCGCAGAGCGTCAATGTCGATGAGGTCGAACTCTACCCGGACGCGGATGCCTATCACGGTTCGCTGCCCGTGGATGCCGGTGTCGACGGCAAGTTCGGCACGAATGACGACATCCACCACCAGGCGTCGACAATTCCCTCGCTGACCGCGACGGCGAACACCGGCAACATCTTTATCCGCGAGATCGACGGGAAGATGGCGATTGCCACCGTCACGGCCAGCAAGGGCGATGTGACGCTCGTGGCGGACGGCGCCATCGTCCATGCGCACACTGGCGCCGGCCTCATCACCGGCAATAGTCTGACGCTGACTGCGGGCGGCGGCATCGGCAACAATGCCGACGGCACGCTCAATCTCAATTCGTCGAACCAGCAAATCGGCAAGGTCAATCTCGTCGCCGGCGGCGACATCGACGTCACCGAGAAAGTGGGCGATCTGCAGTTGCAGAAGGCTGACGCCAGTGGCCACAACGTGACCATCACGGTGACCGATGGCTCGCTGATTGACGCCGACAATGTCGTGCAGAAGGACGTCCGCAGCCAGCAGGCGCTGCTCGACTTGTGGCACAGCCTTTCGCTCACAGGCGACGGCGCGGCGGCCAAGGCCGAGCAGGCGGCGCAAGCCTTCGAGGACTACAAGCTCTCCGAATACCAGAACTACTGGCGGCTCAAGGCCAATGTGTCGACCGGCAGCTTCACGATGACCGACGACCAGGCGGCCTACATTCGCGGCATCTACCAGACGGCCTATCGGGCGGATTCAAGCTACGGCACCGTCCAAGATGCCGACGCCGCGGCGCTGAGCGCCGCCAATGCGGCTATCACAGCGCTATCGGCCGGCAACTACCACCTGTCGCAGGCCGAGCTGGCCTATGTGTTCGGCACGCCGCCTGACGTCGCCGCGCTGGCGACCGCAAAGGGTGCCATCGTCGCCATCCAGCAGAGCCGCTCGGTGCAGTATCAGTCGCTGGCGACCGTCTATGCGTCGTACGGCGATACGTACATCGCCGATATCGGCGATGCCTTTAAGTTCTTCTGGGCCTACAACAACCCCGGCGCGCGGACGCCCGGCGACGCCTATGACAAGGCGACGATCGCTGCCAAGGCGGCCGCCGACGCCAAATATACCGACGAGGCCAAGACTCAGTACGCCGCCGACGCCAGGGCGGCCGTCGAGGCCGACGGCCGGATAGCGCTTGCGACGGAGTTCGAGACCGTCACCACCGCGAAAGTCACGGGCAAGGTCACGCAGGACGGAATTGCCAGCCTCATAGCCCTCCTGCGGGCCGATGGGGTTACCACCCTGACGACGTATGCCAATCAGTACAATACGGCCCTGCTCAATGACGGGGACCCCAGCAATGATGGCAGCGTTCTCAACGTCGACGACTACGTTGCTGCGCATATCGGGGACTATGTCGCGCAAAATCGCCACGACTACCTCGTGGCACATGCCGCGGACCTGCAGGCCTATATGGATGCTAACCTGCAGCCGGCCCTCGATGCCGCCCTCACGGTGTCGGCGAGCGACGACTATGTCGACGCACATCTGTCGAGCTATGTAATCGGGCACCTCCAGAGCTATCTGACGGCTCACAATATCGATAACTACGTGACCGCGTACCTCGCCGCCCACACCGGTGCCATCGCGGCTGACGTACATCTCGCCCTTGTCGGAAAGTACGCAGCCGTCAGCCAGCTGTTCAGCAACCTGCCGAGCAGCACGACGGTCGACAATTTCTTCTACACTACGACTGCGCCAGTGACGCAGGCGAACCAGGTCAGCGATCCGCGGGTCTATCTGTTCACGGATGCCGATACCGCCAACAGCTACCGCCAGGGCGTGCATGTGTGGAGCGAGTCCGAGCTGGTCAATTCGCTCGGTTCCGGCCTCACCAAGGCCGTTACCGATACGCAGGTGACGATCGAGAACGCCAACATCAAGGGCGCCAACGTCACAATCACGGTCAAGACCGATATCGGCACGCTCACCGGCTCGACGATCATCCAGAAGGTGAATAATATACTCAACCTCACGGACGATGATCGCGTGGCGCTGGGTGCGGCCGAGCGGCAGGATCTTGTCTATCTCAGCGAGTTTACGCGGGGCGCGACGGCCAGCTTCGGTTCCGGCAAGCTCGTCGACGGCGGACCCAGCTTCGGTACCATCAAGGTCAGCGGGGCCAGTTTTGGCGTGAACGCCAACTATGCCGAAGGCGCCTATCTCTATATCGCCGGCGACACGGTCAACGCGACCGAAGGCGGGGCCTACTACGTCATCAAGGCTGTTAGCGGCGACACGATCTATGTGAGCGGCACGATCCAGATCGGTAACACGACGCCCTCCGCGGTCAGCAGCCTCGCCAACGAGAGCGGCAGGAAGATCGATTTTGGCACCGTGATCGCCGATCCGATGGATCCCGGCACCTTCTCCAAGACCTATTCCGACGATACCCAGGTCACCGGCAGCTTCGTCAATACCGGCTATTATCAGGGCCAGATTCAGCTGGGTGCGGCTCTGACGGGTGCGCTTCTCAACGGTTTGCAGGCCGCTTCGGCCGACCATCCGGTCAAGCTCTACATCACAGGCACGCCCAACACCGTCAACGACACCACGTCATCGACTGCCTTCGTTGCAGAGACCAAGGATCCGTCCGGCGGTTATCTGCTGGTCACCAAGATCAGCAACGACGGCAAGACCATTACGCTCAAGACCGGCACGATCTTCACCGAACTCACCGACGTTCCCTTCCATATCGGCAAGGTGACGGTCGCACAGGTGAAGGCTGCGCCGGTCATGACGGCGATCGTGATCATCAACCGCGACGATGTCGACGTGAGCATGAACGGCGTGCTCAACGCCAACGCCGGGCACGCCATCTATATCGGCTCGGAGGATGCCATCGCGCTCGGCCATGTCGAGGCCGGCGGCGGCACGCCCCTGGACAATGACAACGGCCTGATCGAGATCAAGAGTTCGCAGGCCATCAGCAACGGCGCCGCTGCCAGCGTGGTGAACCTCAAGGGGACCACGATCATCATTGAGGCAGCGCATGGCGCCATCGGTGCCGGCGACAAGGCGGTGACGGTCAGTGGAACCGAAGGCGGGCTGACGGCTCGCGCGCAGGAATCGATCTGGATCACGGCGCCCACCACCAGCATGTATGTCGCCTCGATCTACTCGGAGCGCGGCGATGTGTTCCTGACCGCCGATCAGGGCGACATTCTCGACGCCTTCCAGGATGGCAACACCGGCGGCGCCAAGATCGTGGCGCGGCATGTGGTGCTGACGGCGACTCTGGGCCAGATCGGCACGGCAGACAATTATCTCGAGATAGACATTACCAGCGATCTCTCGAGCCCCGATGCCAAACACCCCGACACTGTCCTCGACCTCGCGGGCGTCGGGACCGTGTCGGCCAGCGGCCACAAGGGCGTGTTCCTGTCCGAAACGGACGGCGACATGAATGTGCGCGGCATCACCGCTGATCAAGGCGATGTCGGCCTCAAGGCGATCACCGGCTCGATCCTCGATGCGGAGTATTCGACCGTTACGACGGAAGATTCCAACCACATCGTTACCGTGCTTCGCGGCGGCGTCGACGTCACCGGCAACAGCATCACGCTCGAGGCCCAGGTCGGCATCGGCGGGGCCAGCCAGGAGTTCGAGGTCAACAGCTCCGTCCAGTACGACCATTCGACCGGTCCGAACGGCACGCTGACGGCCAAGACCCAGACGGACAGCATCTACATCACCGAATCGACGCCGGGGGATCTGTTCCTCAACCAGGTCGGCAGCGGCCTTGCGGGAGGCGTGACCACCCTTACCTTCATTACGGCCGCGGCAGGCAGCATGCTCAATGGCCGGGTCGTCGCCAGTGGCGGGGACACGCGCAACGTCACCGGCGGCAAGACCTATCTGGTCGCCAGGAACAATATCGGCGCCAGTGGCAACCGCATCATTTCGGGCATCGCCAATATCGAAACGTGGTCCGAGCTGGATAGCACCTGGGTGCTCAATCTGGGCGGACTCAATGTCGGCGGCGTTCGCGACGGGGCACAATATTCGGCCGAGGCTGGTGGCAGCATCGACATCATGGCGACCAGCCCGGTCACCGTCAGCACGTCGAGCATTGCCCATACGGGCGACATCACCATTACCGCGCATGATGACAACAACGACACTGGCACCGCCCAGGATGATGCGCTTCCCGACAATGTGACGATCCGTGCGGGCGTCACGTTAGAGGCGACGACAGGCAGCATCTACGTGCTTGCCGGCGATGATGTAATCATCGAGGACGGCGCGCGGCTCTCCGCCAAGAAAAACATCGAGATCTCGGGCGATGCGCATACGGGCCTCAATGGCGACGTCGATCCGGACGTCGGGCATGGCACCACCATCGACATTGCCGGCGATCTGCACGCCAATGGAGCGATCATTATCAGGGGCGGCGCCGACGCCGACAGCATCACCATCGAACACACCGCGCGCCTGCGCGGCGAGACTTCGATCCTCGCGGGAGGCGGCGAGGACAGCATCGTCGTCGACCGACTGGCCTCGATGGTCACCTATGAGGGCGTCGATGTAGCCCTTAAGCCAGACTCGACCGCGCGCGACTTCCAGCGCACGATCAATCCGGGGCACGACGACGATGGCCGCCTGCTGCGCGACCGGCTGATCATCGATGGCGAAGGCGGCACGGACCATGTCTTGATCAATGTCTCCGGCGCGGCCGACTATGTCATAACCGTCACCGACGGCGGTGCCGCGAACAACGGCGCCGACGTCCTCGACATCGAGGGCGTTTCGGCCAAGATCGACCTGGCCGGGGGCCAAAGCGGCGCCAACATCGACCTGACGCAGGGCGACCTCGTGCGCGCAAACGTCACGGCGACCTACAAGTATGTCGGCACCGAAAAACTTACCGATCTGAGCGGCATCGACTTCGCCACCGATCCCCACTGGGTGCTGGCGACCGGAACGGCCGAAGTCGATCTCGCGGCTGGTGCCTTGGCAGCAGATGTGGACATCAAAACCGGCGATCTGGTGCGGGCCAAGACGACCGCGACCTATCGCTATGTGGGTGAGCCGGGTTCGGCCGACCTCGAGCACGCGGACTTCACCGACACCGATAACTGGGTGGCCAGCCGGCAGGACGACGACGTCTTCCTGCTGCGCGAGAACTTCATCGCCGCCCTGCAGAAGACCGGCGTCGATGGCACAACCGGCTTCGACAAATACGCCAACACCTTCGAGCGCATCAATTACGACGCCTCGATCAATGGACGCGTGATCGTTGGCGGCAACACAGGCGAGGACAAGTTCTTCCTCGACGACAATGCGGCAGTGATGACCCTCGACGGCGGCGAAGACAATGACAGCTTCCAGGTGGGGCAGGTGTTCGCGACCGACCGCGGCTACGACATTCACGACCAGCTCGAAACCGGTGATTCTTCGATCCCGGCGCTCGAAGACCGCTTCAAGACCACCAAGACAACACTGGGCTATCTCAGTTACGGCGTGACGCTGCCGGCAGTGATCTATGGCGGCGAGGGCAATGACCTCTTCACAGTCTACTCCAACCACGCCGACCTCCGCCTCGAGGGCGAAGACGGCAACGACACGTTCATTATCCGCGCCTTCGCGCTGGCCGATGATGTCAAGATCAAGGTCGAGGGCGGCGCCGGCGACGACGTCACCCAGTACAACATTAATGCACCGGTCGACATCGACGGCGGTGCCGGCTTCGACAAGGTCGTAGTGCTTGGCACCGAACTGGCCGATGTGTTCGTGGTCACTAAGGACGGCATCTACGGCGCCGGCCTGACGATCCACGTCGCCAACGCCGAAGCCATGGAACTCGACGGCCTCGAGGGCGACGACACCTTCTATGTGCTCTCGACCGACAAGAATGTCGTTACAACGATTATCGGCGGCCTGGGCAGCGACACGGTCAACGTCGCGGGCGATGTGGTTGATCGGGTCGTCTCGCAGACCACTGAAGGCGAGACGGGCATCATCAGCCACTCGGTCGAAAGCGACGATCCGGCCTATGCGGGCCTGTTCGTGCGTGGCATCGATTTTACCGCCAAGGGCGACACCACGCCGGCGCTGACTGTCCACGACGGCGGTCTGACGGTGCGCGAGGACATCGATCCGAACGATGCGAGTTACAAGGATAGCTATCACCTAGCGCTCCCGGGCACCTATGACGGCGCCCATCCGGCCTATGTCACCATCTCGGCGGCGCAGGCTTCGGCGGCGCTGCGCAAGCTTCCTCATGGCGGTGGCGCAACGGTTGAGGTGTCGGTAGATGGAGGAGTGACCTGGGCCGACGCAGTGACCGTCAAGTTCGACGGCGGCAACTGGACTGCGGGCGTGGACGTCCTGGTTCGGGCGAAGCATGATCTTGCCGAGGAAGGCATTCAGAAAGTCGCGATCAGCCATACGGTGATCAGCGACGATCCCGCGATCAACGGCTTTGCCATCCAGAACGTCCTGGTGACCGTGATCGATAACGACAAGCCTGGCCTTGTCGTGACCCAGAGCGGCAGTACGACGACCGTGATCGAGGGCAGTACCCTGGGCGCGGCAGGGACGAACGACGATTATTCAATCTCCCTGACCAAGCAGCCTGCGGTCGGCGAAGTCGTCACTGTGACGGTCGCCATCAACACGCCGGAACTCCTCGCCAGCACGACGACGTTGCACTTCTCGGCCACGGGCGGTTTGGTCGGCGGGTTCCAGACCCACAAATGGGACCAGGCGCAGACGATCACGCTGAGTTCGCTCGGCGACAGCGTCCTCGAAAACCGCATTGAGGCGCTCGTCACGCACACGATCAACTCGGTGGGCGGTGGCTCCGATGCTGTCTACGCCAACGCCACGACTGGCAGCGAGGACGAGGTCGGGGTTGAAGTCATCGACGGCAACACCGCCTCGGTCGAGATCATCGAGACCGACGGGAGCACGGTGGTCGCCAAGAGCGGTGACACAGACAAATACACAATCAAACTGACCACCTCGCCCGCGTCGGGGAAGTTCGTCAAGGTCCACATCGCCCTCGACGGTAAGGCAACGGTGGATCTGGCTGCATCGAACGCGGCGACCAATTTGGCCAACGGCGCGGCGGCGACGCGTATCGGCTCCGACAGCAACGGGTTCTATGCACTGTTCGACGGCACCGATGCCCGCGACGTGACGATCGTGCTCAAGTTCGATCCGAACGGTACTGCTCACACCGACGGCACGCGCACGTTCGCCGTGCAGCCGCATGAACTCACCAAGATCGCCGGCCCGCTGTTCGTCATCGGCGGCGAGGGGCCAGAGAAGCGCACCCTGGCGCATGCCGTGGCGCTGCCCGATGAAATCAACGTTCCAGTGGTGGTTACCCCGCCGGTCGCCGGTCACGAGGATTTCGACCGGCTAAACGTCTATTCCGATACGACCGCCAACAGCACCACCGGCACCCTGACTGATCATACGATCAGCGGCATCGGCATCGGTGCTGGCATCAGCACGCCGCTTCATGTCGACTATCACGACGTGAACAAGCCCAACGTCGATCTGGCACGCATCATCGACTACAAGGACTTTGGCGTGGTCGAAGTTCTGCTCGGGCGTGGCGACGATACCTTCACCGTCACGAGCTCCAATGCCGCGACCATGACGGTCGTGCAGGGCGGCGGCGGCTCGGATCTCCTCCAGGTCCGCACCACCGACACAGGCCCGAACGCTCACACCGCACTTGGCCCGATCGTGTTCTTCGGCGACACCTCCGCAGACGGCGTCCGCTATTCGGCGACCAACACGACCGTCAACGGCAATGGCTATGCCTTCACCAACTATGGCAACGACACGCTCGATGCGGGTGATGCCCGCGGCATCGTGGTGCTCGATGGCGGCAAGGGAGCGGACCACTTGACCGGCGGCCAATACTCCGACGCCACCAGCTTCATCGCCGGCGGTATCGGCAACGACATCATCACCGGTGGCGTCAATGGCAAGAACTGGATTCTCGGTGACAGTGCCTTCTCGCTCGAAACCAGCAAGATCGATGCCGAAGACGACTATCGCAACCACCGCGTGGTGATTGACGATAGCGCGGTCATCGCGGCGCCGACCTACGACCTCAGTCACGTCCAGAACAACACCGACGTCACGGGCGCCGACACCATTACCATCGGTAACGCCTCCAACGTCGTGATCGGCGACCACGGCCTGATCCAGCAGGACATGCTCGAGGGTGAGCAAGTCCTGCCGCTGGAGGGCGTTCTCGATATGCTGAATTACCGCGAGGTCGTTCGGATCAGGACCACCAGCACCAGCACGGGTGGCGACGACAGCATCGAAACCAATGCCGACGATCCGGTTGAGGGCCGCAAGAACATCATCTTCGGCGGCTTCGGCAATGACAACATCGTTGCTGGCGAAGGCTCGAGCGTCATCTTCGGCGACAATGGTGAGGCCAATTTCGTCGATGCTAAGATCACCGACGCCAGGAGCACCGACCTCGCGCATGGCGGCAGCGACACCATCACCGCGTTCAACGGCAACCACGTGATCATCGGCGGTTCGTTCGCCGACTCGATCAAGGCCGGCGGCGGCAACCATGTGATCCTCGGCGACAGCGGCGAGGCCGATTTCGACAGCAACGGCAACGTCAGCAAGGTCTTCAGCCTGCACAACGACGATGCCCAGGCCGGTGGCTTCGACCTCTACGACGGCATCGACAAGATCGAGGCCCATGACGGCTCCGATGTCGTGTTCGGTGGTGGCAAAGGCGACACCATCAATATCGGCTCTGGCGCCAGCGTGGTGTTCGGCGACAGCGGCTACGTCGAGCTCGACAATCATCTGCCCGTCATCGCCTACTCGACCGATACCGGTACGGGTGGCGACGACATCATCAATACGGGCGTCTCTTTTGACACAGACACAACCCATGCTCCCGATGGCGACACCATCATCGTCGGCGGCTACGGCAAGGACGTGATAACCGCCGAAGACGGCAACGACATCGTGTTCGGCGACAACGCCAAGCTCGAATTCGACACCGTCCTGGTCGGCGGCGTCGAGACGGCGGTGCTGCAGCGCGGCTACACCATCGATCCGGCCAATGGCGACAATGACACGATCGATACCGGCAAGGGGCGCGACCTGATCATCGGCGGCACCGGTTCCGACAGCATCTGGGCGGGCGAGGGCGACGACTGGGTGTTCGGCGACAACGGCTTGTACGATGTCGACCTTCCCGACGCGCAGCGCATCATTTCGATTTACGCGACCGACGATGTCGGCGCCGGCGATGTGATCTATGGCGAAGCGGGCAATGACATCATCGTCGGCGGGCAGGGTGGGGACACCATCGACGCCGGTGAAGGCGACGACGATGTGATCGGCGACAACAACATCGTGGGCGGTGCTGTCGGCAATGACAACATCTTAGGCGGCGACGGCGAGGACGTGATTCTTGGCGACAACGGCGTCATCGCCCGCACCATCACGGGTGGCACGAGTTGGAAGGACGTCACGTTCAAGCTTGATCCGGAAGTGCAGGATATCGCGTCTATCCATCGCGACATCGTGCGTTTCGACAACGCCGACTTCCTCGGCGGCAACGACACCATTGACGCCGGCATCGGCAACGATCTGGTGTTCGGCCAGCGCGGCGATGACTCGATCCATGGCGGCGATGGCGACGACGGGATCATCGGCGGACTCGGCAAGGACCATCTGTACGGTGACGACGGCAAAGACATTATTCTCGGCGACGAGGGCCAGATCCTGCGGGCCTTCACCTCGCCTGGCGGAGCGCAGCTCAACACCGATGGAACCTGGCATCGTGACGTGGTGCTCGAGGAAGTCGCGCATGCCGTCGACGCCGTTGTGATCAGCAGCAACAAGGGCCGGGAGTCCACGTTGGCCGCCGATCTGCTTGCCGCCGACGTTCTGCTCCTTGGCGGCTTCCTCAATGCGGATGGCTCGCAGATGATGGTGGGTACCCCGAGTCGCTGGAATACGGCTGTCGTCGGTCTTGACCTCGAGGTTGCGTATAGCGACTACATCGAGGGTGGCGACCAGGACGACGTTCTGTTCGGCCAGCGCGGCGACGACACCATCAAGGGCGGGGCGGGCAACGACACAATCTACGGTGACCGGGCTTCCAATTCGGCAGGTTTCGTCACCGACCTGCCGGGGATCATCAACGCGTATCGTATCGTGACCGCGGCGAGCGCACTCGAATTCGTCCTCCCGGTTGGCGGCGAGATCGTCGTGCCTGCCGCGAATCTGCTGCCATGGGAAATCACACCCTACCTGCCGCAGGTCGACGTGTTCCCCAACGCTTCGGGTCCGCTCGCGGGTTTTGCGGCCCGGACCGACATCACGCTTGAGGCAGATGGAACGCGGTTCACCGTCTTTGCGTCTATCGTTCCCGACGTCACGCGCGCAACGGGCGTCGTCTTCGGCAACGACAACATTGACGGCGGCGACGGCAAGGACACGATCTTTGGCGACGATGCCCGCATGGGGCCGATCCAGGAGACCGGCCTTTCGGTTATCGACGGCGAAATCGCCGGCCTTTCGGTCTCGATGTACAACCTGCTCAAGGACCTGTCGTCCATGGGATTTGCCGTGCGGGCGGCAGAAAATGGCGCCCCCACCACGGTGAGCTTCGGCAATGACATCATCACCGGTGGCGGCGACAACGACACGATCTACGGCGATACCGGGATGATCGTTGTACCGGCCTCGCAGATCGGGGTAGTGGGCGATACGCTGTCGGCTGCGGCCGTCAAGCTCGACCGCTGGCTGATGGACTTCGAGACCCTAGTCTCCGACCTGTCCTACACCGCGCGGGGCGCCACCGAGATGACCGTCCGCCAGTTCGCCACCGACCACGGCGTCGAAACGGTGCCGTTCGTGGCGGGCCAGTCAATGCTGCGTCCGTCGACATTCACACTCGACATCGGCAATGACTTGATCGACGGGGGCAGCGAGGATGACCTGATCATCGGCGATCACGGCATCATCATGGTCACCGTCATCGCGGCTGGCAGCGCGCCAGCCCTCGCCGGCATCAGTAATGCCGAGCTCAAGACGCTCAATGCAGCTCTTTCGGCCGACAACAAGGCGCTCACGGCGAAGCTGAAGGCGCATATTGCTGCCGATCACGCCATCGATACGAGCAAGACCTCCGCGACGACCATCGGCGGCAACTGGGTGTTCGGCAACGGCCTCGGCTACGGCCTCAACATGGGCAACGACCAGATCCATGGCGGCCAAGGCAATGACGTCATCGTCGGCGACACCGGCCTCATGCAACAGCCCAACATGCTGACTGGCTGGACGTCGAAGACTTCGAAGTCCGTTGCCGATGCGCTCCAAGCGTCGTTCTTCAAGGTCATCGACCGCCTGTACTTGGGCAACCTGAGCAGCAAGACGGCAAAGGCAGAAGCTTGGGGCGTCCAATCGGTGGTCACCGACTGGTCCAGTAACGGCTCGGCCAGCACTTGGCTGCTCGACACCAAGGACAAGCGCCAGGCGCAGCTGCCCGCCAAGGGCTATATCACGCTCAATGCCGACCGGATCTGGGCTGAGGACGGCAATGACCTCGTGTTCGGCGACTTCGCGGCGCTGATGCCGGTGGTGAACAAGACCGGCTTCGCAGGCATGATCACCACCATGCGCGTGCTTCCGATTGGCGAAACCAGTGCCTCGCAGACGGCCAATCTGCGTTACGTCTACAGCTTCGGGGCGCAGGGGCCGCTGCACAGTGCGTCGGCCAGCGACGTCAACCGCCGCATGCCGTTCACCATCGATGCGGACAGCATCTTGGGCGGCAAAGGCGATGACGTCATCTACGGCACGCTTGGTGACGACTATATCAACGGCGAAGATGGAAACGACCAGATCTCAGGCGGCAATGGCTACGACATCGTCGACGGTGGGACCGGCACCAATATCTTCGCCTTCGACCGCAAGCGGGACAAGGTCGAGAACGACAAGCTGGGCAAGTCAATCGTCCGCCAGAGGCTGGATGCAGCCTCCAGCGCCCTGGTGCTGGGCAGCACATGGATTAGTCCGCTGACCGCCGCCGTCGCAGCCAACGCGCAGACGGCGTCGGCGAGCTTCGTGCCGAACTCGATGATGGCGCCACGTTTGGGCAGTCTGCCCAAACCTGCCTCTGGCGTCAGTACGACTGCGGCTTCGATCCACCCGCTGTCGGCGTTGCCGGTCTACGCTAACCCCGCCGTCGTCAACTTCCTCTCCAACGACACTGAAATCGTCCACTCGACGATTGCCACGATCTTCGGACTGAGCAGCCAGATCGTGATCAAGGTCGCCAATGAGGATGATGAGGACGAGGAGGAAGACGACGTGATGTTCTTCGACGACCTGACCAACGCGCTCTATCCGCGCCGGCGCCGGGACGACGACATCGCATACTACGACTAGCGGGGGGCGACTGGGGCGAAAAGGCGCTTCCGGTCGCGCTACGGTGTTGTGGGGGGAACGGCGTCGCGTCACGAGGTTCGGGCACCTTGCTCCGCTACCTGGCCCTTTTTTTAGGATGCGTTCTTACGCGGGAAGGTCCTGGCCTGCCAGTTTCCCGCATGCGCCCTCGATCTGGCGCCTCACGCCACCTGGGTCACGCCTCGGCGAAGTAGATCGGGTTGCTGATGGCGCGGCGGGGCGGGCCATTGGCGATGTCGAGCAAGAAGGGGTGCCGTTCGAGTTGTGGCAGGGCGGCGAGGGATGTCGTGAGAATGCGCTCGCGGCTGGCGATGGCGACGATTTCCGCCCGCACAAAGCCTTTGCCCTCGATCGGCACCTCCTGCCGCCAATCGGCGTCGGGGATGGGGAGCCGCATGATCTCGACCGTGGCATCGCTGAACCGGCGACCTGATCAAGCAGCCCTGCGCCGATTGCGGCTCGGCCCATCGCGTCGATGCTCATCACGACGACTACGCCCTGCCACTGCAGGTCACGTGGCTGTGCCCGCGGCACCACATGCAGAGGCACCGCCGGCAGATCGTGAAAGGCCCACGCTCATGGGCGATAGACCATCAGGCGGGGTGGCAGACCTTCTGCGGCACGAGGATCAGCGTGCACGCGAAGTCGCCGGGGGACTTGCCCGGAGGGCACGACCACTGCGGCACCATGATCGTGTCGCAGCCGGCCGCCGACATCGTGGTGGCGGCGCCGGCACGCGTGCCGATGTTCTTCGACGCAAAGGCGGGGTTGGCGAGAAGGGGAAGCACGAGAAGCGACGCGACGGCGATACCGATGATCTTCGACATTTCGATCTCCCTGAGGGGCTGGATTTGATGTCGCGAGATTGTGCCCCCAGCTCTGAACCGACGCTGAACTCGGTAGTCAGATTGGGGGGCAGCAGCGCGGCGACCTCCTGACCTCCAATAGGGGGTTTTGCGCATTTTCCGGTGTCTTCAGCGGAAACCGGTGGGTCGGAAAATGCGCGCAGTGGCAAGCTAAACTTTGGAGCATGTAAATGGTGAAAAGAGGCCAAAAACCTTCAGCGCCGCACCTGCGGCTAGTTACCGGCCAGCACCGAGACGACCGCCACGGCGATGTCGGCGAGGTGCGGAAGGCGACTGCGGCTGCGGCGGCAACATTCGGCAAGCCGGTGTGCCCAACCTACCTCAGGGGCGAGGCTCGCACCGCCTGGCGGATGTTCATCGCGCCGGCCGATTGGCTCGACGCCTCGAGGGAGCCATCGGCGATCGCCTTCTGCGAACTGTGGCAGGAATTCCGGACAATGCCGGCGAGGTTCACCGCGGCGCGCCATGCGCAAATGCGGGCCTATATGGGCGAGCTCGGTCTAACCGACCCCCGCGACGCGGCTCCACAGAAACGGCGCCGGCCGATGAGTTTTTCGATGCGTAGCGTGGTGGTGCTGTTCCCCTCGGCCACTCGCCGCAGCCTCGTCGTCGAGATTGCAGACATGCTCGAGCGCTACTGGTCCGACCGCGCCTAGGAACGCTGCAGGTCGGTGGTGAGCCAGACCATAGACCAAGACGCACGCGAGGCCGTCATCTGGCTAAGCACCGAACAGCTCGAGGCGGAGATCGCAACCGTCGACCTGGCGATCTGCGCCGAACTCGAGCGGCGAGGCTTTGTCATGCCGGCGACTGACGAGCCAGAGCCAAGGGGCGCAGCATGAGGATGCTCGGCCCCCGCGTTCGCATCCTCAACACCGCTAACGCATGGTTATAGAACGTAGGGCGGCCGCCATCAGTTGGCTGCTCGACACTTAGAATTGATACCGGCGAACGTCCCAAGTGCACGAATACTCAAATGGACGTACTTGATAATAATGGCGGTCCTTTTGGTTCTTCGACGCGAGCGGCGCATGATTTGGAATCAACAAGGTCGGTCACGCCTCGCGCCTCGATTGGGTAGTTCGGAATATCCTATGCTCGGTACCTTTTCGCTGACCTACGCGATGTCCACCGGACTTGGTGTGCACGAGTCTTCTACCCCTAAAGATGCCATTGCTGATCATGCGTCGCTGGTTACTGCGGGCGCTCAAGTGATCGCAATTCGCGACCCAAAGGGCAAGGTTGTCACCATCGCCGACCTCGAGAATAAGACCAGGGCCGCCTAGAGACTTAGCGCCAAGCCCCAAGCGACCTTTCGCCGGCTCCTTCGTTCCGACTCTGCGGGGGATGGCGGGCGCCAACCCTCCGCCAGCGCCGGGTGGCCGATGGGAGCGGTTCACCCGGCCAGCCGATCGGACGCGCGGTAAGATTTGCCGACGCGCGATCATTCAGTCTTGCAGCGACGTGGTCTACCACCACGAACGAACATATGCAGGAGACCCGACCATGATCAAGATGAGCGTCTACTGCCGGCCGATAACGGCTCGAGGTTCGCTCACGACTACTACCGCACGCGCCACATGCCACTGATCAAACAGCGGCTTGGCGATGCCTGCCTGCGCTACGAGATCGACAAGGGGCTTGTGGGTCGCGAACCTGGAAGCGCGCCGAAGCTCGTCGCCGCCTGCCACATCTACGCGTCGACGCTGGAAACCTTCAAAGAGGCTTACCGTCCCCACCGGGCCGAGATCGTCGCGGATGGCCCCAACTATGCGGACATCACGCCCATCGTTCAGATCAACGAAATAGTAGAAGGCTAGAGGGGCTTTGGCGGCGGAGTAGCGAGTAGTACGGCGGGCAGGACTCAACGTTTGGGGGCGCATGTATCCTGCCCGCCGGAGCGGCAAGCGCTCTGGTAGCAAAGTACGTCGTCGCACTACGCGCGGATCAGGGGTCGATCCCTTGGTCGGATTGCGTACCAACTAGCGGTGCACGCGGTCGCCGAACCGGTCAAAAAGCAACCCCAGCGCGAGGCGATCGTTAAAGCCTCAGGAGACCCCATAATGATCGACAATCATTTCGTTGTGTCCGCGCGCGACAACGTCTGGCTCTATAGCCACAAGGGCGACGGCGCCGGCCCTTTCAAGACTCGAGACAAGGCGATTGAGGCCGCTATCGCCGAGGCTATCGAAACCGGTGACATCGCTGCGGAAGTTTTAGTGCTTGATCACGACATGCAGCAGGAGACAGTCTGGCGGCATCCTGACGGGAAGTAGCGACGGGCGCGCAATGGGAAGGCGAGGCTCCGTAGCCTCGCCAAAACGGAATTCCTCGGTCGCCCCCGAAGGGGTCGGCCAGACCGTAGCGCCCGTTTTGTTCGAAATGGTACTGGATTCGAGATGGTGAAAAATCCCAATGCCGTCGACCAGAACGCAGATCTAAAAGAATCTGGTGGCGGATTCGGCATTCCCAGGCAGTCAGTGTCTTCTTAGCACCGGTCGCAAGCAGGTCCGCCACACCCATCCATACTAGACGTGTTCCATCGTCGACACTTCTGTCTGGCCGCCAAGATGTCTCCCCACATGAGCCTAGCCCAGTCGCACCTGATCCACCTCGCAATCGACAGTCCGTTCGAAAGGGTTGTCGATTTTCTCTCGGACGCTGAAAACTTCCCCAAGTGGGCGGCAGTCGAGGGCCGGATGACCCGGCTTGGCGACCTCGAGTGGAGGGCGCAGACAGAGTTCGGAGCGCGAATTGTACGCTTTAGTCCCCGCAACGAATTCGGAGTTTTTGATCACGCCGTCTACAAGCCCGGTGACACTCCGATCACGATGCCACTTAGGGTCGTGCCAAACGGGACTGGATGCGACCTCGTTTTTCTGTTCCTGCGTAGGCCGGGCGTAACTGACGAGGAATTCGCATCGTCGGTCGAGTGGGTCACCAGCGATTTCCTGGCATTGCGCTCACTTCTCGAAGTGCTCGCTAGGCCCATATCCAGTCCCACGCACAAACCCTAGCGGCTTGAGTTCCTGCTCTGTTCTCGCGAGCATGCGACCATGCGCGTCATGGCCACTCTCCAGTCTTATCTCGATGCCGGCTGGCAGCTGCACGCCGCCCACGAACTGATCAATCCGTTCTGCTCGCACACCGCTGAGCTCGATGTCGCAGCATTGGCGAAACGGCTCGGCGGCGATTTCAATGTCGTTGAGCGCCGCGGCTGGTTCGTGGCCCGGCTTCGCTGCACCCGGTGCGGGCGCAAGGGCAACATGCAGATCCGCTGCAGCCCGCCGCGAACTCTCCAAATGAGCGGGCGCCGATGGGCGCGGAGGCGGGCGCGCCGGGTTGGCGTTGAGGGTGGCGACGGGCGAGCTGCCGAGCGCGCCGCAGCTTAGGGCCGGCGGGTTGTGTCGACAGATTACCCTTGGCTCAAGCCGGGGTGGGAGTGGTAACGGCCACCGTTCTGTTTCTGACGGACGCTCGCGCCGGCTCCATCGTCGGCTATAGTTTAGCCGATGACGAATTCGCAGCGAGTGAACGATTATCTAACGGGGCAGCGCCCACTTGCGTTCTGCGACGATTGCCTTGCCAAGGCACTCGGTATCCGCAGCCGTCCTGCTGTCATCACCACAACGCTCGCGACAACGCCCTTTTTTAGCAGGGCTTTGCGGCGCTGTTCTACGTGCGGCAGGACAAAGATGGTGACGAACGCCTGTTAAGCGACTAAGCCGGAACGGCCGGAGCGAAGCAGGTGTACCTCCTCCGGCCGTATCGACAGGCTAACCCTGTCGAGTAACTGCGACTCGGTGGTGATGTCGGACGAGCCGGGTACTCACCTGCTTACGGGGAATTTGTACCAAATGGAACGCACGGTGACTGTGTGTCGCCGGCGGCTCGTAAGCCGCGCTCGGTGACACAGCCCAGGACAACGAGGGAACGTGCCCTCGAGCTGGCCGCCTCTGGCAAGTGCCAGACTGTGAACGACGTGCTCTTTTGGCTGGGGTGGAAGGGTATCCGTCTAAAGAGATCGAGCACCCCGTCGGCCGCCATATTCTGCTGACGATCATCATTGGGGTCACAGAAAAGCCCGACGCCTAGCCCGTAACTCGCCCCCGTCATCGCTCGCGGGTTACAGCACCCACGATGCCGCCAGCCATCAGCAGCGCGCCACCAGCGATCATTGGGTAGGGCACCAGACCGAGCCACCCGATGATCAGCATTACGAGCGACAATCCACCGAGGCCGGTGCCAACGATCAGCGAAGCGGTCGCCATAGTGCGAGTAAGTTGCATCAGTTGAGCGCTCGGCTGATCACGGCCTGGCCTCGCATCGGCTTAATAGCGGTGGAAATCCCGAAGTTCTTCACGCAGTGTTTGGGTGCGGCAGATACTTGGGATCAGGTTGCAAAGTACGCGGCGAGCGAGGCTCTTGAAGTAAGGCATGGCCTTGGTCTCTATTCAAAGAACAATGATGTTTCAAACCCTTCGCGCTAGGTCGGTTGATCCGCGCGGGCGTTAGGTTTGGACAGAACTGCCTCGCGCAGCATTTCACTTAAATTGGAACAATCCGCCAATCGACCGGTTGAGGTTAGCGTCTAACCGCTACGACGACGGAGATGTCTCGTGCCAGACCGCCACAACGAATACGTGCATCGAGATAACATCGTGCTGTTCCTCACAAGGCTCGGCAAAGAAACCGACCCTCTCAAGCGAGCGATGTTGATGATCCTTCTGGACCAAGCACGCTCTACTCCCGCTCCCTAAGGGGCCGGACATTTAAGGGAGCCGGCCGGCGGGCCAAGGCAGGGCAGCCGTCTGCGGACTAGCCCCTGGCTAAAGCCGGGATGGAAGTGGTGAGGAGCCGCCGACAAGACTTGCGGCAGAGGCGGACAGCGCTGCTGCCCGCCTTGCCAAGATTACTTCACCAGCCTGAGATTGGTGGCCGATGCCTTGCCATCACGACCCGTCTCAAGGTCGTAGGAGACCTTGTCGCCTTCGTTCAGGCCATCAAGGCCCGCGCGCTCGACCGCGCTAATGTGCACGAAGGCGTCTTTGCCGACGCCACCGCCGCCCTCGGGCGAGATAAAGCCAAAACCCTTTGTAGTGTTGAAGAATTTCACGATGCCGATTGTCATGTAGCGATGTCCGCAAATGGTGGGGCCGCTGTTATCGCGAGAAAGGGGCCACTGGACAATCCCCCGCAAGGTGGGCATCTGGAACGCTGTAGCGAAGCCGTTTCCACAATTTGCCGATTTTCAAACCGGTCGCGCTGGGACAAAAAATTCATCGGCCAGATTCCCTCGCTGCCAAATCGACATCGCACCTCGGACCATAATAGGTCCTCGCAACGTCTTTGTGCTTGAAATCTACCAAGCGGTAGTCGTCGCGGCTTGGCGGCGGTGTCGGGAGCTAATCGAGACCGCGCGTCTTTCGGCCTCGAGTAGGTACTTTTCCTGTTTCACGATGAGCGACGGTGCCACATGGCCGCGCCCCTCGCAGTCCCCATGTCGCAACCATGTCGCACGGACTTGCCGGGGGCAAATGGAAATACCCGGAAATCCGGGGTTTCTCACCGCAACATGAACGCAACACGACGCCGGGATCTCGATCTCAGATAGCAGCGCCAACGTGTTGATTTATCAAGAAAAAGGATTGGCTGGGGAACCTGGATTCGAACCAAGATTGACGGAGTCAGAGTCCGTAGTTCTACCGTTGAACTATTCCCCAAAACGCAATGCTAGCAAGCACTTAGCGTCTGGTCGAAACGAGGGTTAGACACTTTTCAGTTTACGGTTAGACAAAACTGGTTCTCGTTTCGGGCGCTTCTGTATCACATTCGCCATGTCGATCAACTGCCCCGTGACGTCCGCCGATGAAGAATAATGCTCCGCCATGTCGTCGGTCTCGTGTCCGAGGATCAGCTTGCGCAATTCCTTGTCGTAGCCGGCGCTGCAGCTCCACGCCGATCGAGTGGCGCAGGCCATGCAGGGAGCCGCTGGGGCCCATCGCGCCGCGTTCACGGGCACTGGTCGAAGAGCTTGTCCAGCTGCACGCTGAGCCCGTTGGCGGTCCAAGCCTTGCCGGGCACAACAGCACGATCGTGCAGCCCGGCGGCCGGCTGGCGATGGCTTGCTCGACGATCGTCTTCAGCTCGCCCAGGACGGGCAGGGTCAGCAGCACGTCATTCTTGCCCGCCCGGAAGGTCAGCCAGCCGTCCTTGTAGGCCTGCAGGGGCATCCGGACGATGTCGCTGCGCCGGAATCCCGAGGAACCGCGCCAGGGCGAGGGGCAGGCGCAGTTGGGGCCAAGCCGCGGCCATGACGTTGTTGCGCTCGTCCGGGGTCCAGGCCCGGTTCGGGCGCTTCCGATCGGCAGTCATCTTCGCCTTGGCGATGCCGGGGACGGGGTTCGCGGCTACCAGCTCATAATCGGCGCCGTGCTGAAACGCGGCGGAGAGCATCGCCAGCATGTGGTTGTGAAGCCGGCCCGGCGCTTCTTAAGGGTCTTGTCCCGCAGCTGGGCGATGAAGCCCGACGTCGCCTGCGCCAGCGGCATGTCGCGCAACGGCTCGAGGTAGTCGATGATCTTGCGGTAGTCGGCCTTGGCGCGGTCGGCGAGGTCCGTGAAGCGCGGGACAGCCTGGTAGCTGGCCAGCAGGCCTCCCAGCGAGCCCGCCTTGGCCTTTGCCGGCGCGTGGGCTACATCCAGGCGGGCGATCTCAGCCGCCAGCGCTTGGCCCTGCAGCCCGTCTTGTCTTTCGGTCCTACTGGGAAATCGAGTCAGAGGCACCAGTCACACTCGATCGAGGTTCCAGCTATATTGCGTCAAAATGCCTAAGCGATGGTCTCAGGGGTGCCTCCAGCTCGACCTCTGAGGGCGGAGGCGCAGAAGCAGACTCTGGGTGCTGTTCTGGATCGTCAAAACGATGTTCATCCTGCTCTGTTCAAGAAGTTTGTTAAGGTCGTGACAGCATCAAGAGCAGGGTTCAGCCCTCGCCAACCTGCCCATCCCGGGCAAGGTGGATCCCGCAAGGGGATGTGGCCTCGACGGCAACTAAATGGGCCCTTCAAGCTGATCCCGCTCCTTGGTCGAACCCAGGAGTTTTTATATGCCTCAAGCTGGCAATTACGACCTCGACTTCCGCCCCTCGTACTGGTGGGGGCCGTACGATCTCGAGACGCACTACCTGTCGCGGATCAAGGGGGAACTGCGCCGGGCATCGGCCCCAGTCGACTTCAAGGACGGGTCGCATGAAACAATCAAAAACAACCGCTAGGCCCCACATCGCTGGCCGCTAGAGTGGCTTCGCTCCATCCATGTGGGCAGCCACGGCCTAACTGCGAGGAGTGGGCCGCCAGGACTGGCTCTGTGCTGCCGTCGGTCTTAGCAAGCAAAGCGGCGTGGACACCGAAGCTACACCCTCTATGGCCTGCGCGACCGATCCTGATGGTCTCACTTATAGATGGTGAGGTTTTGTCCAAAGCCCCTGAAATTGTCGCCGTTAAACTCCCCAAAGAGGCTGTGACCAACGAGGATCCATTTGCCACCTGAGAATGCCGGCAATAGCTGGATAGCGCGGTACCCATTGTTCGGTTCTGGCCAGCTTGGTGTCACGGGTGAGAAGTTTCCTTTGCCGTCATTGAGGCCAATCTGGGTGGCCACGTCGCCAGGTTCGTCTCTCCAGGTGGGATTGAGTGATTGGACCACAATGTCCAGTGCGCCGTCACCGTTTAGGTCCGCTAGAGAGAGATTGTGCGGCAGGGCAAACTGGTCCTGATTTGGCCAGGTTTGTCCCCAGATTCGGGTCGACGACTGGTCAATGAACTTGCCTCCGTCTTGTATCAAAATCTGGATGTAGAGCCCTTGAAATTTCTTTTTGCCGATGATGGCACAGTTAAGGAGAACAAGGTCCTGGTCGCCATCGGCGTCTAGGTCCATGAGGTCAATGTCGGTCGTGTAGGCCTTCACACCAAACGGTGTTCGCGGCAGCTTGATTTTGCTGTCCGTGAACCGACCGGAGTTATCGCCAAAGAGGAGCACGCTGTTCTGCCCCTCGTCGGCGCTTCCGGCCAGAAGCAGGTCAATCATCTTGTCGCCGTTGACGTCGGCCAATCGGCCAGTGAGGAAGAAGTTGCGTCCTCGGCTAAGGGCCTTGGGGAGATGATCTGCGCCCGCTGAATAGGCGAACTTCCCTTTCCCGTCGTTGATGAGGAAGTAGGGCTGGAGTTTCGCTCTACCTCCGCTTGCCCCTGTGACGACGAACAGGTCGATGTCACCATCACCATCAATGTCGCCGGAGGTAGCGCCGTGCGCCATGTCCTCATACAGTGGCAGATTGGTCAACGAGGCATCCGTGAGCGTCCCGCCCGGTCCACTGAGAAGAAGAACGTTCTGTTCCCCTATGAACGGTTGTCCGTCAGGGCCGTGGGCTGCAACAAACAGGTCATCGACGCCATCACCGTTGAAGTCAGCAACCACGCCTTCGCGGGGATGCACCCTCGAGGGCGGAACGGCCAGCCCAGAAAAAGGTTTTCCATCTGCAGAGACGATGACCATTTGCGTTGGCACGTTTATCGGCTGGTACGTGAGATTAAAGCTCTCAAACGTGAGGACGAACTCGGCGATGCCGTCTTTGTTGAAGTCACCGGTCGCAAGGATACGGGAAACCGGGTCGCAGTCGGGACAGCCCAGCTTGCGGACGTCTGTCGTCGCGATGACCTGAGCCTGCGTCACATATGGCCCATCAACGAAGTCTTTCTCGGATGGGAGAGAACGCCCTTCGGCTGCAAGTGTCCCTGTTCCCGCAAGTCCAAGCAACACCGCTAAACCAAGGGCGCCACCCCGCCCAATCCTCGTGCCACTTCTCACAGATTCCCCCTGGTTTTGGGTCCCGCCAAAGTGGCGGTGAGCTATAGATCAACACGGCAACTCTAGCGCCATAGGAACGATCTCAGTCTAGCGCTCAGTTGTCTATGCAATAGTACTCCTGCTCCACAAAGCACGTTTAATGAGGTGCACCGTCGGGTGCTTGCCTTGCAGCAGTCAGATGGTTGATCGTGCTAGGTTGGGGTGCGAACTCGGGCGAGCATCGGGCACCTCGAACGTCGCCGCGGCAGGCGTTGCACCGACTGGCCATCAACCGACCCTGACACCGCCTCCGTCCCGTCGAAAACCGCCATTTGCAAGACGTCACCTGGCTGGACTAGTCTCGGATGATACCGGGGGAACATGCCGATGCCGCGGGCGGTTTGTTGCGGAGCTGCGAGGGGCTTGGCGGTGGCCATTGCGCTTCTCGCCCTGCCACTGTCGCATGCTCTTGCGGCAGATGCCCTGCGGGGCGTGGCGCTGGTGATCGGCGAAGGCGACTATCAGCAGCTGCCGCGGCTGGCCAACCCAAAGGACGACGCCCGGGCCATTGGTGACCTGCTATATCGGCTCGGCTTCGACGTCATGACTGTCAGCGAGGCCGGCCGCAAGAAGCTGTCGCGGAGCATCGATCGCTTCATCGAGGATGCCCAGAATGCCGACGTGGCGCTGGTCTATTACTCGGGCCACGGCGTCGAGGTGGGCGGCGAGGATTATCTCATCCCAGTCGACGCCGAGGTATCGAGCCCGAAGACCGCCGGAACCAGCCTGCTGCCCGTGACCGATCTGCTCGATCGCCTGCAAAAAGCCGTTCCGGTCACCATCCTGCTGCTCGACGCCTGCCGGACCAACCCCTTTACTGCTGGACAGCTGATCGAACTGCCGGGAGCGACTTCGGCATTGCCGGTGACCGCTGTGGGGCTGGGCGCGGTACGGGGACCGACGCCGATAGTTGGCGGCAAGCCAGGTCCCGGCGGCCTCGGCACGGTCATCGGCTTCGCCGCTGAGCCGGGGAAGTCGGCGCTCGATGGACCGGCGGGAGCGAACTCCCCTTATGCGGCAGCGCTACTTAGGCATATCGCGGCCGGTGGCTACTCCTTCGCGGACGTCATGACGCTAGTCACCGAGGAGGTCTATCTCAAGACCGATGGCAAGCAGTTGCCCTGGACCAACTCGGCACTGCGCCGGGTCTTGAGCTTCGGCACACCTGTGACTGAGGTCGCGGACGCCGATGAGGCACTCATCTTTAAAGGGCGACGCGATCTGCTGCTGACCATTTCGAGCACGCCAGAGCCGGTGCGCACCACCGTCGTGTCGATCGCCGAAGCGGAAGGCGTGCCCCTGGCTACGCTGTTCGGTGTTCTGAAGGCCGTGGGCGTTGACACTTCAGACCCCACAGAACTCGGCAAGCGGCTGCAGTCGGGTGCCGAGGAGATCAAGAAGCGGCTCGAGGACCTCTCGGCCAGCAACCACGCTGACCCTGAGGTCAAGCGATTGCTGGAGCTGGTGAAACGTGCTCAGGACGAAGGCGCTCTGGACGAAGCGCTGCAGTTCAGCCTCAGGGCAAGTTCGCGAACGACTCAACTGTCGGCGACGCTCGATACGCTGGCCGCCGACATCGACCAGCGGCGCACCGAGAACGCGGCGACCTATGCGAAGGCCGGGGACGTTGCGTCCCTCGCCTGGGAGTTCCGGACCGCGACGGAGCAGTATGGGCTCGCCGCAGATGAGATCGACAAGGGGCGCAACCCCGATCCGGCGGTAGTGTTCGATTATCGCTTGCGGCAGGGAAGCGCCTTGTATGACCTCGGTGACCACAAGGGCGACAACGCGGCCCTCGGCGAGGCGATTGTCGTTTACTCCAAGCTACTGACCGAGACCGCGCGCAAGCTCGTGCCGCTAGAGTGGGCCATGACGCAGGCTCGCCTCGGCACAGCGCTCTGGACGCTGGGCGTGCGCGAGAGCGGCCCCGGCAGGCTGGAAGAGGCAGTTGCGGCCTACCGGCTAGCGCTGGAGGAGCAGACCCGCGA
This sequence comes from Devosia sp., assembly GCA_025352765.1. GTDB lineage: Bacteria > Pseudomonadota > Alphaproteobacteria > Rhizobiales > Devosiaceae > Devosia_A. The sequence goes on from JANXSI010000469.1 coordinate 39,405, forward strand.
GCGCGTGCCGCTCGATTGGGCCACTACGCAAATGAACCTCGGTAATGCGCTTGTGATGCTGGGCCAGCGCGAGAGCGGCACCGGCAGGCTGGAGGAGGCCGTGGGAGCCTTTCGGCTGGCGCTGGAGGAGCAGACCCGCGAGCGCGTGCCGCTCGCCTGGGCCACAACGCAGATGAACCTCGGCAATGCGCTTGTTATGCTGGGCCAGCGCGAGGGCGGTACCGACAAGCTCGAGGAGGGGGTGGCGGCCTTTCGGCTAGCGCTGGAGGAATGGACCCGGGAGCGCGTGCCGCTCGACTGGGCCACAACGCAGATGAACCTCGGCAATGCGCTTAAGACGCTGGGCGAGCGCGAGGGCGGTACCGACAAGCTGGAGGAGGCCTTGGCTGCCTACCGGCTGGCGTTGGAGGAGCAGACCCGCGAGCGGGTGCCGCTCGATTGGGCCGGAACGCAGAGCAACCTCGGCCTTGCTCTCCAGACCCTAGGCGAGCGTGAGAGCGGCAGCGGCAGGCTGGAGGAGGCCGTGGCGGCCTACCGGCTAGCGCTGGAGGAGCGGACCCGCGAGCGGATGCCGCTCGATTGGGCCGGGACGCAGAGCAACCTCGGCCTTGCTCTCCAGACCCTAGGCGAGCGCGAAAGCGGCACGGACAGGCTGGAGCAGGCGATTGTGGCCTACCGGCTGGCGCTCGAGGTGCAGACCCGCGAGCGCGTGCCGCTCGACTGGGCCATGACGCAGACCCACCTCGGCAATGCGCTTAAGTCGCTGGGCGAGCGCGAGCGTTCCGAAAAGAGCATCCAAGCAGGAAGGGCCGCGTAAATGGCCGCGTGGGACGAATACAAGTCAGCGGGCTACGATTATGACGCCTACTTCACCGACCTCATCGCGCAGTTCGACAAGGCACTTGCCAACCTGAAGTAGGGGCGATGCTCAACCCCTGGTGGCAAGACGGCATGGCCGCTCTAGTCTCGTGACGGCCCCAAGGCGACCAAAGGCCTTGAGGGTCCCCGGCCTGCCCCCCCGACGCGCATCATGGCGAAAGGATCCCGCGCGCCACGGGTCTACAGACCAACCTAAAGTAGACCACAAGTAGATGGATCTCGTGTCATGGTAGCCAGAGTGGGGGGCCGACCCATCCTTGGGCTTGTTTTCTTCGCCAGCCGTCTAGTGTGTTTCGGCGTGCACTTTTCTTCAACGCCGTTTGACACAGGAGATAGACCACCCGCGATGGCGTTGGCGCCAACGGGCCATTCATGGCGCCACAGGATCCGTCAGGCAGAAATCAACTTGCCATAGGGCCTCGTCCCAAGGCCACCTGCTCGCGCTCATGTGGCGACTAGAAGGAGCAGTTTGCGGGCTCTATGTGGCGACCGCTGCCAGCCGACTGAGAGCTCACGGTGGGTCAGGCCCGCTTGAGGATGTCTGCGAGCCGCTTCGGCTCGGCGGGGCGGTCCGACAGGTCGAGGCCGGACAACAGGTCGACCAGATGGCTGGTCATGAGTTCGGTCGCGTCCTTTGGGCTGTTCTTTTCCATGGCGTCGACCAACGCGAGGTGCGCATGGCTCTCGCAGATCGCGTCCCGCCTCCGCCAGTAGAGCGCAATGATCAGCGAGGACCGCGAGCACAGTCCGCGCACGAAATCGGTCAGGATCGACTGCGCTGCAATCTCGGCGATGGCGACGTGAAAGCGGCCTGACAGCACTACCGCGTCGCCGTCGCGGCCGGCGTGCAACGCCTCATGCTCCTCATCGAGATGATGACGGAGGAGGGCGATATCGGCGGGCTTGGCCATTTCGGCGGCCAGCCCCGCGACCTTGGGTTCGATCAGGGCACGGGCCTCAAAGACCTCGCGGGCCTCGAGCTTGGTGGGTTTGGCGACGAAGGCGCCGCGATTGGGCTCAAGCGTCACCAGCCGGTCGTGGGCGAGGGCCTGCAACGCCGATCGGACAATGGTGCGACTCACCGAATACACGTCACCCAGTTCGTCTTCCGGCAGTTTGGTGCCGGGCACCAGTGCGTGCGTCAGAATGGCGTCGCGCAGCCCGAGATAGACCGCCGACCACCGCACTGCGGGACGGGCGGCCACATCCTCGGCCCCAGCAAGCCCAGGCGTGAGAGGGTGAGCGCGAAGCGGGTGGTTCATATCCATTCAGCACAAGTTAGCCGACGGCGATCCGAATTTCCAAGCAAATTTTGTATACATAACAGCGTCATTTTGTCCGGTGCGATACGGGAAGTGCGCTCGCAAAAGCAGGGTGAGGCTATCCCAGGTCGGTCAGGAACCGAAAGATCGCACGTTCCAAGGCGATTGTGCACTTTCATAAAAATCTTTGTGCACAAGATGCGCCATAGATTGTTGACACGATCGATTGTTCTGCGCTTAGCTCCCGGTCGCGAGTTACGGAAGCCGGATTTAATCGCTCCGCGG
>JANXSI010000486.1 GCA_025352765.1 Devosia sp.
GACGAGGCCGATACGGGACATCACTATCTCCGGCTGCAACCGGCTCTTGATGACGCGGCTAGCTGCGCAGTGCAATGGCTTCGGCAAGCAGGATGGCGATCTCGCCAGCCGTTCATTGATCGTGCCGACAAGTTCACCCCCTGTCGGGGCTTAGCGGCGTCAGAAGTCCCCAAAATCCTTGTCGACGGCAAGATTGCCGCGACCAAGGTAGGATTTCGCGGCACTCCGCACCCGGGCCTGCAGGCCCTTGATCCCGGTGGCGGGCGCGGCGGTGGCAGATGTCACCTTCGGCGAGGTGGCCCGAAGCGGCCTGTCCTCTGCATCCGTACGGAACACGTCGACAATCCGATCGAGTTCGGAGGCTTGTTCCTCGGTCCGTTCGATCGAGGCATTGGTTTCCTCGACCAGCGCCGCATTGTGCTGGGTCATTTCGTCCATCAGCCGGACCGCTGCGCCGACTTCCTCGATCGAAGCGGCCTGTTCCTTCGACTGCCTGGCGATCGACTCCATCGCCTCGTTGGCCGTTCGGGCAGCGCCGACCATTGCGTCGAGCTTGCTCGCTGCCTCGAGGACCAGCTTGGACCCGGTGCGCACTTCGGTGCCGGACTGATCGATCAGCCCCTTGACCTCGGAGGAGGCCTGCGCCGCCGACTGGGCCAGTCGCCGGACCTCGACCGCAACGACCGCAAAGCCTTTTCCGGCCTCGCCGGCCCGCGCCGCTTCAACGCTGGCGTTGAGCGCGAGAAGGTTGGTCTGGAAGGCGATGTCGTCGATGAGCCCGATGATGTTGCTGATCTTGCCGGACGACGTCGTGATGCGCTCCATGGCATCGGTTGCCTTGAGCATGACGGCGCCACCTTCTTCTGCGGCGCGGGTTACCGTCGCCGACACGGCGCTGGCGTCCCTCGCCTTGCGCGCATTGTCGAGCACGGCGGTCGCGAGTTGCTCCATGGCCGCCGAGGTCTCTTCAATCGTCGCGGCCTGCTTTGTTGTGCGCTCGCTGAGGTCGTTTGCACCGCTGAGGATTTCGCCAGTCGCCGTTTTCAACTGGCGCGATGTATCCTTCAGCCGACCGACGATCTCGCCGAGCTTTTCCGCGACCGCATTGGTGTCGGTCTTGAGCTGCTGGAAGGCACCCGCATAGCGGCCCTCGACCCGGTGCGTAAGGTCGGTCTGCGCCAGGGCCGACAGCACCTTACCGGTCTCGCCGAGGCCGCGGTCGACGGTATCGACCAGGTTGTTGACAGAGCTGGCGATGACATTGAGTTCCTGGTCGGCAAACTTGGCCTCGACGCGCTTGGAGAAATCCCCCTCGACGGCCGCATCGACCACTTCGCCGAAGGCCCGCTGCAGATCCTGCATCATAGCGGTGCGCTCGGTACGGCGACGCTCGGACCCGGCGCGCTCTTCCTCCGTCATCGAGCTGACCTTGAGGGCGCTCTCGCGGAACACTTCGACCGTACGAGCCATCTCGCCGATCTCGTCATGGCGACCCGCTCCCCTGACCTCGACGGCGAGATCACCTTCCGCCAGCCCCTTCATCGAGGCCGTCAGTCGCGTCAGCGGACCGGTGATTGACCGCGAGAAGACGAGGCCGAGCGCGGCCGCCAGCAGCAGGAACGAGCCCCCTACAATCAGCATTGTGTTGCGCAAAGTGTTGATCGGGGCGAACACCTCCGCCTCCGACTGCACGGCCAGGACGGCCCATTTGGTGCCGTCGACTTCGAAAGGGGCCGCAAGCCCGACCATGTGCTCGCCGCGATAGTCGATGCTGCCACCGGTACGCGTCCCCGCGAGGGCGCTCTTGACGACCTCGCTCTGTACCGGTGTCACGAGCACGTTGGGGAGACTGGAAAAGTGCGACTGCGTCCGCATCAATCCATCGGCACCCACGATCAGCGCCTCGCCGGTCTGACCCAGCCCGCCGATCGAGTTGAGCTTGGACGAGATCGACTTGGCACCGATCTCGAAGGCAAGGACTCCGGCCAGCTTGTCGGCCTTGTAGACCGGCGTTGCAATAAAACTCTCAGGCGCGTTGTCGATCGCGCTATAGGTCGAGAAGTCCGCAAAGGCGACGCTTCCCGCGGGAAGCGCCGAGGCGCGCCGGAACAGCTCGGCAAGCGGACTCTCGGACAGCGGGTTGCCGCTGCCCTTCGCGAAGTCGGTGGCAAAGTCGGCGTTCTTCTTGACCGTGTAGAGCAGGATGCCCGCCGGATTGAACAGCATGATATCGTCGTAGCCGCGCTCCTGCAGGATGGTGCGCCAGCCGGCATGGAAGCGGCGGTGCTGCCCGTCATAGTCGCCCGCCGCGATGCCGGCGCTATCGGTCAGCAGGCGCTCCTCGGGATGCGGGTTGTTCTTGATAAACGCCATCTGCAGCATCTCGGTCGCCTGACCCTGGATGTCGAGCGCGGTAAAGGCCCGCGTCATGTTCTCGATCTGGGTCACGGTGTCGGCGCGTGCAGCGAACAGCTTCAGGTCGACCTCGACATTGTCGAAGTAGGCCTGCACCTGATCAAGACCAGACTGGATGGAGGCGTCCATCCTCTCGTGCCGCTGCTGATCGACGGTCTGCAGGCTGATCGTATAGACAGCCGCGCCGATACCGAGGCCCACGAGCAGGGCAGTGCCGATCAGAGCGAGGGGCAGCTTCTGAGATATCTTTAATCTTGGGAGGATGTGCATGCCTGCTCCGGCTGACGGGGAGGCTGTGGCACGGTCTATCTCGCTTTCCCTCCCCCAGAAAGAAATCGAGACCTGCAAAATATACTTTTGGACAAAATAGGCGTCAGAACGTGAATATTAGATTACGACCGCGGCGGCGTATATTACGAAAGAGCACCAATGACTGCTTCGATCCGCTTTTTCATTGTTCCGGCATCGAACGGCTTGATGATGTAATTGTTGACGCCAAAGGAAATGGCTTCCTTCACCTGTTCCTTGTCGGAACGGCCGGTTGCCATGATGAACGGCATGGCTGCGGTCTTGGGATGCTTCCGGATCACCCGGAGTAGAGTCAGTCCGTCGATGTCATCCATGTTCCAGTCGGAAATGATCAGCTGCACATTGGATTTTTCGAGCTTGCTCAGAGCATCGCGGCCGCTCTTGGCCTCGATGATGTCCTTGAAGCCAAGCTGTGTCAGGATATACTTGCAGATGCCCCGCATGGACTGCTGGTCATCGACGATCATCACGCTGACATCGCTTGCTTTTGGCATTGTAGGCTGACCTTTTTCGTGCCGTCGAACCGATCAGGGCACAG
>JANXSI010000503.1 GCA_025352765.1 Devosia sp.
CGCGCAAAAATCTCGCGACCTTGCGGCACGAAGCCCATGCCCGATCGCGCGCGCTCGTAAGGCGTCTTCTTCTGGATCGCCTGCCCGTCGAACTCGATGCTGCCGCTCTTGATCGGCACCAGGCCAATCAACGACTTGAGCAAGGTCGTCTTGCCGACGCCGTTGCGGCCGAGCAGCACGGTGACCTTGCCGAGCGTGGCCGTGAAGCTCACGTCGCGCAGGATGTGCGAACCGCCGTAGTACTGGTGAATGTTCTTGACTGTGAGCATGGGTGTTCTTTCTTCAGCGGCCAAGATAAACCTCGATGACCCGCTCATCCGCCTGCACCTCGTCCAGCGTTCCCTGCGCCAGTACAGAGCCATCGCACAGCACGGTGACGATCTCGGAGATCGTCCGGATGAAGCTCATGTCGTGCTCCACCACCATCAAGGAGTGCTTGCCCTTGAGCGTCAGAAAAAGCTCGGCGGTGCGCGCCGTTTCTTCGTCCGTCATGCCAGCGACAGGCTCGTCGAGCAGCAGCAGCTTCGGGTCCTGCATCAACAGCATGCCGATCTCGAGCCACTGCTTTTGTCCGTGGCTCAGGTTGCCCGCCATGCGCGACACGCTGTCCGACAAGTGAATCGTCTCCAGGATTTCAGCAAGCCGATCGCTCTGCGTCGAGTCGAGTTTGAAGAACATCGAGCGCCGTACGCCTTTGTCGGTCTTCAACGCAAGCTCGAGGTTCTCGAACACGGTGAGATGCTCGAATACCGTCGGCTTCTGGAACTTGCGACCGATGCCGAGCTGTGCGATGTCGGCTTCCTTGTGACGCAGGAGGTCGATGGTGCTGCCGAAGAACACCGTGCCCGAATCGGGGCGCGTCTTGCCGGTGATGATGTCCATCATCGTGGTCTTGCCGGCGCCGTTCGGTCCGATGATCGCCAGCATCTCGTTGGGATGGACGATGATCGACAGATTGTTGAGCGCCCGGAAGCCGTCAAACGAGACGCTCACGCCGTTGAGGTAGAGCATCGTTTTGAACTTGTCGGTGACCTCTGACATCGATGCTACTCCGCAGGGCCGGGTTGAAGATCGGTGGCAAGAGGGGTGTCAGTACCGCCGGTCTCGCGCGGGGCTTCGTTGTCCTCGCGCGGCGGGGTCTTGCGAGAAAACAGCGAGCGCAGCGAACCGACGATGCCCTTGGGCATGAACAGCGTCACGAAGATGAACAGGCCGCCGAGCGCGTAGAGCCAGTAGTCGGGCCAGACACCGGTGAAGATCGATTTGCCGGCGTTGACCAGGAGGCCGCCGAGGATCGGGCCGACGATGGTCCCGCGGCCACCAACGGCGGTCCAGATCACCACCTCGATCGAGTTGCCGGGCTCGAACTCGCCCGGGTTGATGATGCCGACCTGCGGCACGTAGAGCGCCCCGGCGACGCCAGCGATCACCGCCGACACGACGAAGGCGAACAGCTTTACGTTGTCAACGCGGTAGCCGAGAAAGCGCGTCCGGCTCTCGGCGTCGCGGATGGCGATCATCACCTTGCCGAGCTTGGAATTGACAATCGCCGAGCAGACGATCACGGCGATGGCGAGCGCGATGGAGGAGGCGGCGAACAGCGCGGCGCGCGTCGTGCCCGCCTGGACGTTGAAGCCGAGGATGTCCTTGAAGTCGGTCAGGCCATTGTTGCCGCCAAAGCCGAGGTCGTTGCGGAAGAAGGCGAGCAGCAGCGCGTAGGTCATCGCCTGAGTGATGATCGACAGATAGACGCCGGTGACGCGGCTGCGGAAGGCGAGGAAGCCGAAGACGAAGGCCAGCAGCCCCGGCACCAGCACCACCATCAGTGCGGCGAACCAGAAATTGTCGAACCCGTACCAGAACCACGGCAGTTCCTTGTAGTTGAGGAACACCATGAAGTCGGGAAGGACGGGATTGCCGTAGACGCCGCGCGCGCCGATCTGGCGCATCAGGTACATGCCCATGGCGTAGCCGCCGAGCGAAAAGAACGCGGCGTGACCGAGCGAGAGAATGCCGCAATAGCCCCAGACCAGGTCGAGCGCGAGCGCGAGCATGGCGTAGGTCATGTATTTGCCGAACAGCGGCACGGCGTAGTTGGGCAAGTGGAGCGGGTTGCCCTCGGGCAAGACGAGGTTTGCGAACGGAATGGCGAGCGCCACCAGCAGCAGCGCCGAGACGACCCAGACGGCGCGCTTGTCCAGGGCGCGGAAGATGAGCTGGCTGATCATTGTTCCACCGCCCGGCCCTTGAGGGCGAAGAGGCCGCGCGGGCGGCGCTGGATAAAGAGAATGATGAGCACGAGGATGATGATCTTGCCCAGCACGGCACCGGCATAGGGCTCGAGAAACTTGTTGCCGATGCCCAGCGTCAGGGCGCCGATCAGCGTGCCCCAGAGGTTGCCGACGCCGCCGAACACCACAACCATGAAGCTGTCGATGATGTAGTTCTGACCCATATTGGGCGAGACGTTGTCGATCTGGCTGAGCGCGACGCCGGCAAGCCCCGCGACGCCCGAGCCGAGTCCGAAGGTCATGGCATCAACGAACGGCGTGCGGATGCCCATGGCCGAGGCCATGCGCCGGTTCTGCGTCACGGCGCGCATCTGCAGCCCCAGCGCCGTGCGGTTGAGCACCAGCTGCAGGGCCGCGAAGACGATGATGGCAAAGATCACGATCCACATGCGGTTGGAGGTAATGGCGAGCCCGCCCACGTCGAACGAGCCGGTCATCCAGCTCGGCGGCGCGACGAGACGGTTATTGGCGCCGAAGATGGTGCGGACGGCCTGCTGCAGGATCAGCGAGATCCCCCATGTGGCCAGCAGCGTCTCGAGCGGGCGCCCATAGAGCCAGCGGATGACGCCGCGCTCGATACCGACGCCGACGAGCGCCGTGAACAGGAACGCGAGGGGGATCGAGAACGCCATGGCGTATTCGGTGAGGCCCGGCGCGTACGTGGCGATGACGTTCTGCACCATGAAGGTGACGTAGGCGCCCAGCATGACCATCTCGCCATGCGCCATGTTGATGACGCCCATCACCCCGAAGGTGATGGCAAGGCCGATGGCGGCGAGCAGCAGCACAGAAGCGAGCGAGACGCCATAGACGAGGTTCTGCGCGACGCTCCAGAGCTGCAGGGCGCGGGCGATGGTGTCGAGGCCGTCCTGGATCGCGGGCTTGAGCTCATCGGGTGCCGTCTGCAGCGCCGCCAGCAGCACGGTCTGCGCGTCGCGGTCGCCGTGCGAGGCGACGGTTGCGACGGCGGCGCGCTTGGTCTCGAGCGGCGCGTCGGTCTTGAGCACGATCACCGCCTGGGCGAGCTCCATGACCTTCTTGATCGCCGGGTCGGTCTCGGTGGCCAGCGCCTTTTCGAGGCCGTCCAGGGTTGCCGGATCGGCCGTTTTCAGGATCGACTGGGCGGCCGAGAGACGGACCTTCGGATCGGTCGAGAACAATGTCATCTGGCCGATGGCGACGCCGATCTTGCCGCGCAGGCCATTGTTGACCTTGATCTTCTCGATATCTGCCTTGGCCGCGGCGCCGAGGTCGGCGCCATCAAGCGGATTGGTGAGGGCGAAACCGCTGCCGGCCTTGGCGGCGAGCACCACCTTGCTGTCGGCCTTGCGCACATAGAGGTTACCGTCGGAGAGCGCCTGCAGAACGCCAACGGCGCGCGGGTCGCCGATCGCGACGAGGGCGTTGACCGCCGCCTCGCGCTGCGGAAATCCGCCCTGGCCGAGGGCATCGACAAGGGCGCCGATATCGGGAGCCTGGGCCATGGCGGTGGGCACGGCGACAACGAGGGAAGCGATCAGGAAAGCAATCAGTCTCAAAAGGCGGATGGCCATCGTGCTCGCTCTAGGAGGGAAGACAGGAAGGTGGAGGCGACGCGCGCCGCCTCCACCGAATTCGACCTCAGATCACGGCGCCGGAGCGGTCGTGCAGGTCTTGGTCGCGGTGTCGAAGTGGCCGCAGCCCTTGACCGGATCGGTCCAGTCGGCCTCGATGCCCTTGTCTTCGGGCAGCACGTCCGACCACGCATCGCCGGGGACCGGGTCGGTCTGGCTGACGATGTCGAACTGGCCGTCGGCCTGGATTTCGCCGATCAGCACCGGCTTGGTCAGGTGATGGTTGGGCAGGACCTTCGCCATGCCGCCGGTGAGGTTCGGCACTTCAAGACCGACGATCGCCTTGAGCACGGCATCGGTATCGGTGGTGCCGGCCTTGGTCACGGCCTGGACCCAGAGGTTGAAGCCGAGATAGGCCGCTTCCATGGGGTCGTTGGTCGTACGCTTGTCGTTCTTGATGTACTCGTGCCACGACTTGATGAAGGCGGCATTTTCCGGGGTGTCGACGGACTCGAAGTAGTTCCAGGCGGCGAGGTGACCAACCAGGTTGGTGGTGTCCATGCCGGCCAGTTCTTCTTCACCGACCGAGAACGCGACGACCGGGATGTCGGTCGCCTTGATGCCCTGGTTGGCGAGTTCCTTGTAGAACGGCACGTTGGCGTCGCCGTTGATGGTCGAGACCACGGCGGTCTTCTTGCCGGCGGAGCCGAATTCCTTGATCGCGGCCACTTCGGTCTGCCAGTCGGAGAAGCCGAACGGCGTGTAGTTGATCTTGATGTCTTCCGGAGCCACGCCCTTGTCCTTGAGGTACTGCTCGAGGATCTTGTTGGTGGTGCGCGGATAGACGTAGTCGGTGGCTTCGAGGACCCAGCGCTTCACGCTGCCGCCTTCTTCGCTCATCAGGTAGTCGAC
>JANXSI010000555.1 GCA_025352765.1 Devosia sp.
ATTTCGACTACGGCAAGTTCGACGGCTACACCCTTAAGGTGAAGCTGATCGGCGGCACGCAATACGAAAAGCTCTACACGCGCATTCCCGAGTGGGAGAAGCTGACCGGCGCCAAGGTGGAGATCGTCTCGTCCAAGAACCACTTCGACCTCGATCGCGAGATCAAGCAGGACATCGCCTCGGGCTCGATTACCTGGTGCGTCGGCTCCAACCACACCAGCTTTGCGCCGCAGTACGGCGACCTTTACGTCGATCTCAAGGACATGATTCCTAAGTCCGAGCTCGACAAATACGTGCCCGGCACGCTCGCCTCGGCCATGGTCGACGGCCGCCTCGTGCAGCTGCCGCGCGTCACCGACGTGTCGAACCTGTTCTACAAGAAGTCGCTCTACGCCGATCCCGCCAAGCAGGCCGCCTACAAGGCCAAGTACGGCAAGGACCTCGCGCCGCCCGAGACCTTCGACGACTTCAAGAACCAGATCATCTTCTTCGCCGATCCCCCGAACCTCTACGGCACGGCGTTCGCCGGCAAGGACGAGGGCATGTCGGGCCGCTTCATGGAAATCCTCCGCGCCAATGGCGGGGATATCTTCGACAAGGACTGGAAGCCGATCTTCAACTCCGATGCAGGCGTCGCCGCCGTGCAATGGTTCAAGGACATCTATGACGCCAAGGCCGTTCCGGCCGGCACCGTCAACTACACCTGGGACGATATCGGCCAGGCCATGGCCGCCGGTCAGCTCGCGATCGATCTCGATTGGCCGGGTTTTGCCGGCTTCTACACCGATCCCAACTCGTCCAAGATCGCGGCCGATGTCGGCTTCGCCACCGCGCCCGTCGGCACCTCCGGCAAGCGTGGCGGCTGGTCCGGCTCGCACTCGTTCTCGGTGACCCAGGCGTGCGACAACAAGCCGGCTGCTGTGTCCTTCGCTGTCTTTATGACCAACGACGACAGCGAGATGATGGAAGCCGAAGCCGGAAACCTGCCGACCCGCTCCGCCATCTTCGACAAGGTCAAGACCTGGTTCGGCGAGAACGGCAAGCCGCAGATGGCCGAAATGTTCACCGCCTGGCAGGCCTCGCTTGCGGACGCCCGCACGCCGCCGCTGATCCCGCAGTGGATCGAGGTCTCCAACGTCATCTGGCCCGCCGTTCAGGCCGCCATCGTCGGCCAGAAGGAGCCCAAGGCGGCTCTCGACGAGGCCGCCGCTCAGGCGACCCAAATCATGCAGGATGCCGGCATCCTGAAGTAAGGTCCTCCCGACCTTGGCTGCCCGGGTCACCTCGGGCAGCCATCCTCGCGACCCTTGGCGGTCGCCAGCAACCACGGACTTTGGTAGTTTGGTGCCAACCGTCCCGCCTCCGGGCGCGACGCTCGCACCGCAGGCGAAACGGCAGTGATCAGATTTTTCAAGTCGCCGCAGGCGATCCCTTATTTGCTGCTGCTGCCGGCGATCCTGGTGATCCTCGCGGTTGTCCTCGTGCCGCTTCTCGTCTCGTTTTATACGAGCTTTACAGGCTACAACCTCACCAAGCCTGCAACGCTGTTCCAGTTCGTCGGCTTTCGCAACTATGAGCGGATCCTCACCAGCCCCGATTTCTGGTGGGCCTTCGCCCGCACCGTCGGCTTTATCACCATTGCACTCAACCTCGAAATGGCGCTCGGGCTCGGGCTCGCGCTCCTCGTCAACCGCATCACCTTCGGTCAGCGAACACTGCGCACCATCATGATGTTCCCCATGATGTTCTCGCCGATCCTCGTCGGCTTCCAGTTCAAATATCTGTTCAACGACGCCGTGGGCCTGGTCAACAACGCGCTGTTCGACCTCCATATCATCACCCAGCCCATCCCCTGGCTGGTCGACGGCACCCTCGCCCCACTGACCATCATCCTTGCCGAAGTGTGGATGTCGACCTCGGTCTTTGCCATCCTGCTGCTCGCCGGCCTCATGGCCATGCCCAAGGATCCGGTCGAAGCCGCTAAGGTCGACGGCTGCAATCCGCTGCAGGTGTTCCGTCACATCACCCTGCCGTTCCTTATGCCATTCATCTACATCGCCACCACCATCCGCTCGCTCGATGTCGCCCGCGCCTACGACATGGTCCGCATCATGACCAATGGCGGCCCCGCCGGCCGAACCGAGCTCCTGTGGACGCTGATGACCCGCATCGGCTACCAGAACAGCCAGATGGGGCAGGCCAACGCGATGGGTTACGTCTCGATCATCCTGTCGATCGCCTTCACCGTCTTCTACTATCGCAAGCTCGTCGGCGCCCGCGCCTTCATGGGGGGCGCCCAATGAGCGCCCCCATGACCGTCGAACGCCCCTGGCAGCGCTGGGCCATCCGCCTTGGCGTCTTCATCGCCATGCTGATCCTCGTCGTTCCTGGTGCCTGGGTGGTGCTCACCGCCTTCCGCCGCAACATCGAGATCCTCGCCAAGCCCGCGGTGTGGATCCCGCAGACGCTGACGCTGCACAATTTCCTCGGCATCTTCGGCATGCTCGATACCCAGCAGGGCCTGCCGGTGGCGCAATACTTCACCAATTCGCTGGTGATCTCGATCACCTCGACGGTGGTGGCCGTCGCCCTCGGCATGATGGGTGGCTACGCCTTCGCGCGCTACCGCTTCAAAGGCAAAGGCGCGCTGTTCCTCGGCTTCATGCTGAGCCGCACCGTCCCCGGCGTCGCGCTCAGCCTGCCGCTCTTCATCATCTGGGCCCGCATCGGTCTGATCGATACCAGCTGGGGCCTGATCCTCGTTTATCTCTCGGTCAACATCCCCTTCACCATCTGGCTGACCGACGGTTTCTTCCGCCAGATCCCGGTCGATCTCAACGAGGCGGCGCAGATCGATGGCTGCACCCGCTGGCAGGCCTTCTGGAAGGTCGAGTTCCCGCTCGCCCGCGCCGGTCTCGCCTCAGCCGGTATCTTCGCCTTCCTGACCTCGTGGAACGAGTACGCGCT
>JANXSI010000569.1 GCA_025352765.1 Devosia sp.
GCAGCAGATCCGTCCAGCCGCCGAAATAGCCCGAAACCGCGCCCACCACGATGCCGATCACCGAGGAGATGGTCGTGAGCGCGAGCCCGAACAGTACCGAGATGCGGAAGCCGTAGAGCAGCCGCGCCACCACGTCGCGTCCCTGGTCGTCGGTGCCGAGCCAGTGCAGGTTGCCGCTGACGCAGTCGGGGTCGGCAAGGCCCTGCGGATAGCCCGAGCAGAGCTGCTCGTGCGTCATCGTCCAGCTCGGCGGGGCAGGGGCCGGAACCGGCAACATGTTGTCGACCGTCGCATACGAGAAGCGGATCGGTGGCCAGATCATCCAGCCATTGGCGTTGATCTCGTCGCGGTTCACCGGATCGCGGAAGTTGGTCGTCGCAAGGAACCCCCCGAACTTGGCCTCCGGATAGTCGACTGCGAACGGGAACAGCAGTTCGCCCCTGTAGGAGGCAATGATCGGGCGGTCGCCGGCGATGAACTCCGACACCAGAGACAACCCGAACAGCGCGAGGAACAGCCACAGCGCCCAGACCCCGCGCCGGTTGGCGGCAAAATTGCGCAGCCGGCGTCGGGTGATCGGCGACATCGAAGGCTTGGGGGGCCTCGCAACGTCATCCCTTGGCCATTCCTTTGCGGAAAAACCGTCATCTATCGTCATACGTCGCGGCTCTCGAAATCGATCCGCGGGTCGACCCAGGCATAGGTCAGGTCAGAAATCAGTCCGATGATCAGCCCCAGCAGCGAGAAGATGTAGAGCGTCGCAAACACCACCGGATAGTCGCGCCCGATCACGGAAGTAAAGCCAAGCAAACCGAGTCCGTCGAGTGAAAAGATCGTCTCGATCAACAGCGCGCCGCCAAAGAACGAGCCGATGAAGGCGCCTGGAAACGTTGCGATCAGGATCAGCATGGCGTTGCGAAACACGTGGCCATAGAGGATCTTGTTCTCGCTCAAGCCCTTGGCCCGCGCCGTGACCACATACTGCTTGCGGATCTCTTCAAGGAACGAGTTCTTGGTCAGAAACGTCGTCGTCGCGAACGCCCCCAGCCCCATCGCGATCACCGGCAGGGTGATGTGCCAGAGATAGTCGAGGATCTTCTGCGGCCAGCTTAAGTCGTTGAAATTGCTGGAGACGAGGCCCTTCAGCGGGAAGATGCTCCAGAAGCTGCCGCCCGCGAACAGCACGATCAGCAGCAACGCGATCAGGAACCCCGGCACCGCATAGCCCAAAACGATCACCGAGGATGTCCACACGTCAAAGCGCGACCCGTCCCGCACCGCCTTGGCGATCCCCAGCGGGATCGAGATGCCGTAGCTGAGCAACGTCATCCACAGTCCGAGTGTCATCGACACCGGCAGCTTTTCCTTGATCAAATCGATCACCGAGACGTCCCGGAAGAAGCTGCGACCGAAGTCGAAACGGACATAGTCCCACAGCATCTTGCCGAAGCGCTCGAGCGGCGGGCGGTCGAACCCGAACTGCGTGTTGATCTGGGCCAGGATCTTGGGGCTGAGGCCCTGCGAGCCCCTATAGGCCGATGCCTCTGACTGGCCGCCCGTACCGGCCTTGCTGACCAGGGATTTGGGCGAGTTGTCGGGCAGTGTGAGGTCGCCGCCCGACCCGGTCAACTTCGCCGTAGCGGAGACCGAGTTGGCGCTCAACCGCGAGATGTACTCGTCGACCGGCCCGCCGGGAGCGAACTGGGTGATGGCGAACGAAACGGCCATGATCCCGAACAGGGTCGGGATCATCAGCAGCAAGCGTCGTAAGACATAGGCGCCCATCAAGGCTCCGGAAGATGACACCCGTCGCGCTAGCGCCGCGCCGTGTTGGATTTGTGACACAGCAACGACACGACCGCACGCGGCGTTTCGGCGCGGCTTAGCAAGCACACGGAATTGTCAACTCAGTGCTTGATCAGGGCCATCTGCCAGCCGGGTGGCGAGATCGGAACGACGACAGTCTCGCCCACGGGCGCAGCCTGCACCATTTGGACCTGCTGTCCGAAGGCGGGGCCCTGTACGGGCGGCAGGGTGAACTCGAAAAGGATCAGGAAGCCGCACACGCCCACGATCGCAGCCAGCGCAAAGCTGGACAGCCGCGGAAGCAGCAGGGCGGCAAAGAAGATCAGTGTAGAAGCCCACGCCATGTTGGTGACGACGTAGTAGCCGGGCTCATCAATGCCCAGCAACGGCCGCCACTGTGTGCGCACGAAGCCCAGGAGCGGTGTGTAGAGCGCGGCGAGCACAATCAGCGGCGCGATGACGCCGACCCCGCGTGCCTTCCAATTGCCCCGCACCAGTACCGCGACGATGATGGCCGCAGCGGCGGCTACGACCGGGAGGGCAATCGTCTGGGCGCCCAGCACGGTCGACCAGCGCGCTGGGGTGAGAAATCCCAGAGCCACGCGAGAGGCAAAGATCTGCAGCGCCGTCACCGCGTCGGTGCCAGCTAGGCTAAGCGCGCCGGTACTCTTGTCGCTCAGCAGCAGCAGGAACATCTGTAGTGTCGAGAGCGCCAGCGCCACTGCCGCAAAGGGCAGACGCACGGCCGGGGTACCCCGCTGTGCCAGCGTCCTGAGGCCCAGACACGGGAGGACGAAGAGCACCAGAGGGCCTGTGGTCCCCGCGATCAAAAGGACCACCCAGTCGTGGAACTGCCAGCGCCGTGATCGCGGCGGGTCGGCAAGCACCACCGCGAGCAGGTACAGTCCGAGGTACCACGAGGTATTCTGGATATTGGCGTGAACCTCGGCAAGGTTCGGCATAAGCAAGAAGTAGGCTGTGACCGCCACCTTTGCCCGCCAGTCGATCCAGCTGAAGCGCGAGGAAAACACATAGGCCGGCAGCGCTGCCCGGAGGAGCAGCCCAACCCACACGGCAAAAGCGGGAACCGCCTGCAGCGGCAATACCGCCGCCACTGCAAAGCTCAGCCGCGGGAAGAGCTGAAGATAGCCGGCGTGCGGTGTAAGAAGCGGCGCCCAGGGGCCAAAATTGTAGGCGTCGGCAAACCACACCGCTCCGTCCTCGGCCCAGAGCCGAGCATCTGCAACGATATCTGGCCGGCGCGCGATCATGATCAAGAGCGATATGACGAAGGCAATCGCTGAAGCCCCCTCGCGCTGCGGCCAGGCCGGCGGCGCGAGCCGTAATTGGCCAGGACCGCCTCCTGCCGACAGCGTCAGCGCTGCGTCGGTACGAGGCAACTCCTTGGCGATCCAGCCTTCAATCAGCTTGGCCCGCTTGTCAGGCTCGCCGAAATCGATCGTCGGCGCGATCATGTGCGCAAAGGCGCTCGCCTGGCCGCGGGTCAGCCGATCCTGCACCGGCAAATTGTGCCAGAGTCGGATCGCTTCCCGTTCTGCCGCATCTTTGTCCATCGGCCGTTCTTAACGCAGGCAATGGCTCCGCGCCCAGAGGGAATTAGGCCGATTGACGATCAAAATTGGGCGTAGAGGAGGACGTCCTTGGATGGAGGCGAGCTCGTGCTATTGATTTGCACGGGCTGGTGCATCTCCTGCCGCAACTTAAGGAGCCGCCGCGCCACTTCGCTGCTTTTTCCACCGAGACGCCAGGCCGATGGTGTTGGTAAGGTTTAACCCGTATTCTCACTGGCACTCCCAAATCAGGACTGCGAAGGACTGAAAGATGGCGCTGATTGATCGAGGCAGATCGCCAAGATCAAAACCGTCGTTTAATCTTGGCTCAAAGTCTTGCAATAGTTTGTCAGTCAAGGATAGGTGAACATTGAAATTGGAGCGCACGCTTAGACCATGAGCGCTAAGCGATTTGCTGTCGTTGGTAACCAGGCATTCGCGCTGGTCAATTTTCGCGGACGATTAATTACGGACCTCGTCGCTCGAGGTGTAATTGTGTTTGCGCTGGCACCAGACTTCAAAGATAAAGACCGCGATTTCTTCACATCGAAGGGTGTCCGTCCCGTTGATTATTATTTGCAACGCACAGGCATTAATCCATTTCAGGATGTTTTGTACCTGTTCCGGCTAGTTCGGACGCTCAATTCACTCAAACTCGATGGTATAATTTCTATAACGGTCAAGCCTGCCGTCTACGGAACAATTGCCGCAATGATCGCGGGTATCGAAAAGCGATACATTATGATTACAGGACTAGGTTACGCGTTTAACGTGATCGATAATTCGATGCGTCGACGGGTGGCTAACTTAGGACTGAGAGGACTTCTTTCGCGGGCGTTTGCCGCTAGCGACGGAGTATTTCTGCAAAATTCCGACGACTTGCAAGATCTGGTAAGGCTAAACATACTACAAGCCGGCAAGGTTGTAGGGGTCTATCCCACCGGTGTGGATCTGGCGGAGTGGCATGCGCTCCCGGCCGCGCAAGACCCGATCACTTTTTCGCTCGTCGGACGGATGCTTCGCGACAAGGGTGTCAGAGAGTTTGTCGCGGCTGCACGGGAACTCAAATCAGTGTATCCGAGCGTCAAATTTTGCCTGATCGGGGGTGTCGACTCCAATCCCGGGGCGATCGGCGAGGCCGAACTGCTCGGCTGGAAGCAGGAGGGGGTGGTCGAATGGACAGGGCATGTCGACGTCAAGCCCTGGTTGGAGCGAACGAGCGTGTTTGTTCTCCCGTCATCGTACCGGGAGGGGGTGCCGCGAAGCACTCAGGAAGCGATGGCTCTAGGACGCGCCGTCGTAACGACCGATGTTCCTGGCTGTCGGGAAACCGTGGTCGACGGTCGAAACGGCTTCCTTGTGCAGCCAAATGACGCGAAGTCCTTACGGCTCGCGATGCAAAAATTCATCGACAATCCCAGGCTCATCTCGGATATGGGGCGCGAGAGTCGCAAACTGGCCGAGGAGCGTTTCGATGTCGCCGAGATCAACCGCGGAATCATCACGGCGATGGGTCTATAGCGACGCCTGATGCGAATTCGTCCTGAAGTTGTCCATTGGTCTCCGCATTGCCCAAGCTTCAGACTATGAAGATCGCGAGGACAGCTGCGCTGGTGCGTGCCGCAGGGCATCCCGCTTGCGGAAGCGCTAGGCGTGGGACGTAAGAATGTCGATCATGCTTCGGAACGGGCGCCCGTAATGCGCTGCTTGGTTACAGGAAATGCCGGCTTTATCGGCTTCCACACAGCTCGCCGCCTGCTTGAGCGAGGCGACAGCGTCGTGGGTTTCGACGTTGTCAACGAATACTACGACCCCAAGCTTAAGGAAGCTCGCTTGACCGCGCTTGACGACATCGCGCGGGCGACTGGTGCTGAATATCGTTTCATCCGTGCCAACTTAACGGATGAGGCGGCCCTTGAGGGTGCATTTGCCGACGCCAGGATCGACCGAGTGATCCATCTGGCGGCGCAGGCGGGCGTTCGCTACAGCCTTGAAAATCCGATGGCTTATGTCGAGAGCAACATCGCTGGCTTCACCACCATTCTCGAGGCATGCCGCCGGCACCAGGTTGGTCAGCTCACCTATGCAAGCACGAGCAGCGTCTACGGTGCCAACACCCGCATGCCGTTTTCGGAGCACGATCCGGCTGACCATCCGCTGCAGTTCTACGCCGCAACCAAGCGGGCCAATGAACTGATGGCGCACGCCTACAGCAACCTGTTTAGTCTACCGACGACTGGCCTCAGATTCTTCACCGTGTACGGGCCGTGGGGACGTCCGGACATGGCGCTGTTTCTGTTCACCAGGGCCATCCTCGCGGGCGAACCCGTGCGGCTGTTCAATGGCGGCAAACACACGCGTGACTTCACCTATGTCAGCGACATCGTGGAAGGCATCGTCCGCGCCAGCGATCAGATCGCCAAACCCTCGCTCGGCTGGGATAGCGCGGATCCGGACTCCGCCACGAGCAATGTTCCTTGGCGGATATTCAACATCGGCAACAGTCATCCGGTCAAACTGGCGGACTATGTCGATGCGCTTGAGCGGGCGCTGGGACGTCCTGCCATCCGCGAGTACTTGCCGCTGCAGCCGGGCGATGTGAGAGACACTTTCGCTGACAGCTCTGAACTCGAACGGGCCGTCGATTACAGGCCGGTCACATCCATTGAAGCCGGGGTAGGGTACTTCGTCGACTGGTACATGGGCTACTATGGAACGACCAACCCATGAGCGATCCGGCCAAGCGCCACGAGGTCGAAGTCGAGCAGGCTCCGCGTCGGGTGATGCGGCGTTTATGGGCCCAACTCAGCGCACGCCGCAGGCGCCAATTCTTCCTGGTGTTGGCCATGATGCTACTTGGCGCCGTCGCTGAGGTGGTCTCGATCGGCGCACTGGTTCCCTTCCTCGCGGTCGTTGCCGATCCCGGGCGTATCAGGCGGCTTCCTGGCGTCGACGCGGCGCTCAACGCCATGGGAATTACCACCTCTGATTCCTTGCTTGTTTGCTTGACGATCGCTTTCGCGGCGTCGTCTCTCGCCGCAGGCGCCATGAGAGTGGCCCTGAGCTGGGTCAGCAACACGTACGTCTTCGCTCTCGGCCACGACTTCGGCACTGCGCTTTACAAGCGGGTCCTGTACCAGCCCTATCTATGGCATGTCGAACGCAACAGTTCCGAGGTCCTTGCTGGCATTCAGAAGGTCCAGACTGTAACCAATGGTATGCTGGCGCCGCTTATGCAGGCCGCTACGGCCGGGCTTATCGGCCTTTGCATCGCCGCAGCGCTCTTGGTGGTGAGTCCCGTGATTTCCGCGATCGCCTTTTCCGTGTTCGGCTTGATGTACATCGGGGTGTCATACCTTTCCCGTCGTACGCTAAGTGCCAACAGCAAGGTCATCTCCCATGCCAATTCCGAGCGCGTAAGGGCAGTTCAGGAGGGGCTAGGCGGAATTCGCGACGTGCTTCTTGATGGAAGCCAAATGGTCTTTCTGAAGAGGTTCTCCCGGGTCGACCATGAGTTTCGCGAAGCGCAAGCCACCAGCAACCTGATCGGCACCGCGCCGCGCTTTATGATCGAAGCAACCGGCATGGTCCTGATCGCGGTTCTTGCGCTTTGGCTGACTCGGGGCCAGGACGGATTTGGTTCCGCACTCCCGGTCTTGGGGGCGCTTGCACTTGGCGCACAGCGCCTGCTTCCGCTCATGCAGTTGGTATTTAATGGTTGGACCCGCGTAGCGACCAACGTGCATGCACTCGACGACGTGCTCACAGTGCTCGAAACGCCGGTGCACGGGACCTGGCTCCATGGAACGAAGACCGAGGTCGCCTTTAACGACCACATTGCATTTCGCCATGTTTCTTTCGGCTACACCCTTGGTGAGCCGCCTGTTCTTGACGGTGTTGAGTTCGTCATTCCCAAGGGGAGCCGCGTTGGCATTGTTGGCAAGACCGGCAGCGGCAAGAGCACACTAGTCGACTTGTTGATGGGGCTCCTGGAGCCGAGCGCAGGCAGCATTGAAATCGATGGCTGGCGCCTCGACGATACGACACGCCGGGCTTGGCAGCTGCATATCGCGCATGTGCCGCAGGCAATTTTCCTGGCCGACGCAACGATCGCTGAGAACATTGCATTCGGCGTCGACCCCTGGAATATCGACCCTGAGAGAGTACGGGACGCTGCGCGCCAAGCCGAGCTTTCAGATTTCATCGAAACCCTTCCGCACAAATACGAGACGTCGGTAGGGGAGCGTGGCGTGCGGCTGTCCGGCGGGCAGCGCCAGCGCATCGGTATTGCGCGAGCGCTCTACAAACGAGCGAGCGTGCTGGTCTTCGACGAAGCCACGAGCGCGCTAGACAATCAGACTGAGGCCGCGGTGATTGAATCGGTCGAACGATTGGACCGATCGTTGACAATATTTATCATTGCGCACCGCCTCAGCACAGTCGAGAGGTGCAACCTCATCCTTAATGTTTCTGCCGGGCGGCTCGAAATCCAGTCCGGGGAGCAGTGGCTACACCCAGTAGAAATTCGAGGGAACTGACCTTGCGAAGCCGTCGGAGAACTGTCGATCGGGACAGATCGCTCTTGGGCTCGACCAAAGTGCAAAGATGGTGCGTCTTGCTGGATCGAAGAATTGACCGTCAGATAGTTGCGATCCGATTGGGTAAGTTTGGAGACGCCGATCGCTTCGACGAAAAGAGCATAGACCAGCGCCGGAAGCTCACCTATGCACGCCTCCGTATCTTCTCGGCTGCGTGATGTCGATACTATACATTTCCTATGAAGGCATGATGGAGCCGCTTGGACAGAGCCAAGTTCTTTCGTACCTCGAGCGCTCGAGCGAAAGCCCGATCCACCTTATTTCGTTCGAAAAGCCAGGCGACTGGAAGAACACTGAACTGCGTCAACGCATCACCGCGCGGATCGAACGCTCCGGAATCGTCTGGCACCCATTGCCCTATCACCGAAAGCCAAGCGCCCTCGCGACGGCGTTTGACATCTTCGCCGGTATGGCGGTCGGGACATATCTGGTGGTCCGGCACAAGCTTGCGATCGTGCATGCTCGCAGCTACGTGCCGGCAACGATGGCTCTCGCGATCAAGCGGTTGACCGGCGCCAAGTTCGTTTTCGACATGCGCGGGTTCTGGGCCGACGAGCCCGTCGATGGCGCCATCTGGCCGCGCGGCGGGGTACTCTACCGCGTCGCCAAGGCTATGGAGCGGCTTTTTTTGTTGCGGTCCGATGCCATCATTTCGCTTACCCATGCCGCAGCCAAGGAGATTGCCGGCTTTCCTTATCTTGCTGGCGGCCACGCACCGATCAGCGTCATTCCGACCTGCGCCGACCTTGAACGTTTTGCGCCGGGAGCGCGGCAAGCCACTCCGGCCGCTCCGTTCACCCTCGGCTACGTTGGGAACGTCGGGCACTGGTACATGTTCGATGAGGTGATCAGGTGCTTCGCAGCGCTAACCTCCATCCTGCCGGAGTCAAAGCTGCTCGTTGTGAATAGAGGACAACATGAGTTCATCCGGGAACAGATCCGCTTGGCCGGCCTGCCGACAGAGCATGTCGAACTGATCACTGCAGAGCACGGCGAAATGCCTCGGCTTGTGCGACGGATGACAGCGGCAGTCATGATGGCGCGGCCGGCCTATTCGCATCTGGCGCGAGCGCCAACCAAGCTGGCGGAATTTCTCGGGTGCGGTGTACCGTGCTTGGCCAATGACGGGATCGGCGACGTCTCCGAGATTCTCGAAAGTGATCGGGTCGGCGTCGTGCTTAGGGACGCTTCCGACAAGGGCCGAAAGGCGGCTATAGGGAGTCTGGTGGGGCTCACCCGCGACGCTGGTACGGTAGACCGTTGCACGACATCAGCGCGGGCGACGTTTTCACTTGAGAGCGGCGTTATAGCCTACGGCGCCGTCTATCGCGAGCTGACCCGGACAAAATGATGCGCGTCCTGGCACTTACCCGCTACGGTAGGCTCGGTGCAAGTAGCCGTTTGCGCACTTTGCAGTATGTGGGTCCGTTGGCGGCGGCCGGAATCGAACTCACACCAGAGCCTTTGCTCGGTGACGACTACCTCAGGGCGCTTTACGGGCGGCAACAGCGCGTCGCCCCGACGATTAGAGGGTACCTGGGGCGATTCGGCCGGCTACTCGGCGCGGGCGGATACGATGCGGTTTGGATCGAGAAGGAGGCGCTTCCGTGGATGCCTCCACTGATCGAACTCAATCTCTGGCCGAGAGGAATACCCGTCGTTCTCGACTATGACGACGCTGTCTTTCATCGCTACGACAGCCATAACTCGTCCGCCGTGCGTGCGCTTCTTGGTCATAAGCTCGATCGTCTCATGGCGCGAGCGGAGCTTGTCGTTGCAGGTAACCAGTACCTCGCCGATCGCGCTTATTCCGTCGGGGCACCAAAAGTCGAGATCATACCTACGGTCGTTGACTTGTCGCGATACCGGCCCGCTACGGCGAGCCCGGCCCGCCGCCTGACCATCGGGTGGATCGGATCGCCATCAACCGCCCACTACCTCGATATCGTCAAGCCGGCCCTCGCGCGACTGCGGCAGAGCGTTGACTTTCGCGCCGTGGCGATCGGCGCTCGGCCGGAACAGGTAGCAGGCAGCGTCTTCGAGGCTGTGCCTTGGTCGGAAGCCACGGAGGTGCAAACGCTATCGGGAATTGACGTGGGCGTTATGCCGCTTCCAGACAATCCTTGGGAGCGTGGCAAGTGCGGCTACAAGCTAATCCAGTATATGGCTCTAGGCCTTCCGGTCATCGCGTCACCTGTCGGGGCAAATCGCTCAATTGTCGGAGGAGATGCGGGGTTCCTTCCGACCGATGGGCAGGCTTGGTTGGCTGATTTGGCGGCGCTGGCCTCTGACCCGAAGCTGCGGCATGAGATGGGGTCGGCTGGTCGACGGCGCGTTGAGGCTGGCTTTTCGTTGTCGGTACAGGCGCCGCGTTTAGCTGGCTTTCTCACTTCGCTAGCCAAGTGAAGGCCAGATCGGCTGGTCGGGACGATGTGCCCCTGTCTGGGGGCACGCCAATCTTGCTCCAGGCACTCGATGCACTCGCTCGCTTTCGTACCTCGGGCCTTGAAGCTGCTACTCCTCGGTCGCCCGTGCTCACAGCGTATCAAAACACTTGGGGACGCGGCAGTTAGGCTGACGGCGACCGCGTTGGTTGGCCTACGGGAGTTGCCACGTCGCGACAATACCCGACAAAAACGGCCGCGAAGCAGACGTACAACGTAGTAGTGAATTCAAAGCCAAATAACATGTTCACCGCGCCACAGCAGGCGTAGCCGATCGAGAGTATTAGCGCGGCGAATAGTCGAGCTTTGTATTGGCCATCGCGCGGCGAGCGCGCCGCGCCGACCACCGGTGCTAACAGAGCAAGGAGGTACGCGAGGAGACCGACAACGCCGGCCGAGACACCGAAGTCCAGAATATCGCTGTGGAGGTGTGCCCTTAGTGGGTCTCCAAATCGAACGGATTCGCTGATGTGATGTTCGACCGCCGGAACCTTCATATACCAACCGTAGCCGACCCAAGGTGAGTCCCTGAACGCTCCTATGCTCCCTTGGAGTATGCGATACCGGACATTGGCGCTGTCGTCCGTCTCCCGTGCGACACCTTCACCGCGCACCAATTCCGTCAGGATGGCTGGGAGTGCCGCGACGCGGCCAAAGGCGGAGGGTCGGACCACTGCGACCGCGGTCATGGCGAAGAGGACTGTCACGATCGCCCCCAACAGGATGTGCCGTCCAATCGGAAGGAGCGCAATCGCCACAACGATCAGCAGGGGAACTGCCAGCAGCGGCCCGCGGGTGCCCGCAAGCAGTACCGTCGACACTCCGGCGAGCGGCCCCAGCAAGAACGCATATCGCCACCTACTTGGCGAACCGAACAGCCCGAGCAACGAAAAGAAACCCAGGAATAGCGCCACTGTTGCGGACGGAATTAGTAAGGCTCCGTATCCGTGCGCTCGCGCGACGTGAAACACGTGAACCTGAATGGCAGAAATGCCCGCTGCGACGAGCGATCCGATCAACGAGAAGATGCCCACTTGTCGCGCATTGCCCGGTGCGCCAAAGCGCTGGAGAGCGTTCGAAAGAAGCGGAAATAGCGCGAACATCGAAAAATTGGCCGCAAAGAGAAAATCAGTTCGGCCGGGCAAATTGCTCGCCGCGAATGCGATCGCAATTAGCGCCCACGAAGTCAGGAACATCCACGCACCGAGATCGACCTCCACTTGAGGCGATCGACTGAAATCCCACCCAATCAGTAAAAGACCCAGCACGATCAATGCATAGGCCGTCACTGAGCCTCCGATAAACGGAAACACGAAGGTCCCAGCGATGAGGAGCAGCACAAGACTGTTGGGGATTGCTCGACCGACGCTCTGCATGCCTTTTTCCAATCTAGGGCTGCCCTTAGTCGCCACAGTGGCGGGTTAACAGTCGTCCAGCCTCGCCAGTGACTGCGCTAATCAGGCCCAGGGCAAACGCAAGGTCCTCCCAAGGCCAAGGCGCTCACCCGGAAGGTGTTTTCCGAGGTCGCTTAGCGGGGCGACTGTTCGTTACATAACCCTATGACGATGGCGTTGAGCATCACAAAGAGCGCAGTGTGGAATTCGTGGCCGAACATTAAGTCGGTCACGCCGCCCCCCATATAGACGATCGCGAGTCCGACCGTGCCGTAGAGCCGCGCCGTCCAGAGCTCATCGCGTCGGCTCCGCCAGACAGCAATCACCGGCGCCACGATGATCAGGCAGTAGACACTCACCCCAACCAGCCCACCGGCAACGGCAAAGTTCAGAACATCATCGTGCAGTTGCGGTAGCTTGCGGGCGTAGGCGTCGGAGGGTTCGTCGAGATAAGGGTATACCGAAGCCATGAGGCGCGCCCAGCCGTGACCGATCCAAGGCGACTCGAGAAACGCACGCCAGCCGGCTGAATACAGGCGGAGCCGGATCCCTGTCGTCCGGTCGTCGACTGCGCTCGAAGTCATGAGGCTGGACAATATTGATGCCAGCTTGTCGACCCGAGGGCCTGCCAATAGCGCTACCCCGAGGCCCGTCGACGCCACGCCGCCGATCGCAAGGATTGCAAAAGTCATACTGCGCTTGAAGCGCGTGAGCCACAAAAAGACCGCCGTAAACAAAAGGAGCGGCCCAACGGCGATCAACGGTCCGCGTGATTGCGTCAGCAGTGTCGTCGCGACAGCGCCAACGAGGGTGAACGGAAGCAGCAGGCTCCAGCGATTCTTCATTGCAACCGCGCCCATTGTTGCAACAACCGCCAACGCTAGAACCGCATTGGAGAGCACGATAGGCCCGAGGTTGAAACCTCGCGGCCGGCCCATGCCGCCGACCATGACAGCAAGAACCATAAGCAGGCTAACGATCACGCCCCCTGTCGCCAGCAATGAAGCTGTCGGCAGAGGCCTGAGGATCATGCTCCGTTCAAGCGTCAGCGCCAACGGTCCGAAGAGCGCGAGCATCGAGAAATTAAGAGTGTAGATCGCGTCGTGCGGTGTCTGGGCGGTCAGCACAAACAGCGCACCGAGCATGACAAAGGCCAGCAGGAAAAGGCGGGACGCCAAGGACTGGTAGGCCGCGACGATCCGCCCTGTCGCCGACAGAACAAGCAACGCGACGACACCAAAGGCAACCAGGAGATAGGGCGTTACGAGCCCGATAACGGTCGAAACGCAAAGAGTGACGACTAGAAGAGCCCAGCCGGCATAGTTGGCCAGGCAGCAGCGCCAAGAGGGAGGGGTGTCCGGCATTGATCGCTCCACAAAGAACTCACCGGCGACGGAACGCAAGTGGACGATGCGCCCAAGGGGGCAGTTCGGCCCCTGCGAGCCCGCCGAATGACATGCCGCAAGGCCAAACTGAGAGGCTGGTCTGGCTGGGTAACCTCGATTCTCAGAAAGACTAAGCGTCACCTGCAAGGTACTGAAAACGTTCAGGTTGTCAGTGGTCAGTTGAGATTGTTGGACCACTTCGGTGGCCAAAGGTCAATCCTCTTGCCTAACTCAAGGCGAGGACGTCGGAACGACAGAGCGCAACTGCCCTCCGCCAACGCCCTCAGCTCGAAATGCGCCACGCTACTAATGTCCCACCGCTGCGAAATGCCTATCGTCGCAGCCGATCCTCAATGACAGACCGACGGTTCCGCTGGCCTCGGCGTCGACCCGCGAGACAGCGCCATGGTCTCTTATTGGCGCAGCACCACAAGAGAAGTGGATTGGAGCTGGTCTTGAACTTTCCTGGCGCGGCCGAAGTGACAAATTGAAGTTGCCCCGGGGACACGATCTCCGTTCTAGGTGTCTGATCCCACTGGTGAGAACACCAAAGTTGTGCACCCCGAACCTTCCAACCCACTGAAATCATGTAGTAATTTTTAGGGGGCTTTTTCAAGAACCAAAGTTGTGCCCCTGCAGAAACCAAAGATGTGCACTCGCGCTTCGCCAGTGCATCGCGGTCTATTGGTTAATGAATCATTACCTGCCTACCATTAGCGCAAAACGGCCCAGAAAGTAGGGCCCTTGAGGGTTGCCGCTGTGATGTCGCTCGCAATCCAACCTGGCATTGGCCGTAATCCAATTTGGAACTGCACCCAGTTCCATCACGTCAGCGCGTTAATGACACCCCCAGGATGAGTTGCGGTCTGGACCGGCGAGAATTTGTTGACGCTGTCGCTGACCTTTTCGTTGAGATCAACAACCACCCCTATCGAGCGAACAGACGCGACGCCTCCGCGAGGTCCAGGATCTTTGCGGGTGGTGTCCCCTACTTATTCTTGCTTGATCGGCTAGCGCCGGGAGAACGCTCCACATATCTTGACCTCACCATTGTGGCCGATAACTCACGACCTTCTCGCACCCACTGCAGGAAGTCGAAGGGGTGAGCGCCGATCACGGTGGCGCCATCCGGACGTCGATGGAGGATGGCCGAGAGTTGTCGCATCTGCCCATCCGGGAGGATCGCTGGCTGGGTGTCGAAAACGGCCGCTTCCTTGTTCTCGAAATCGCGAAGGTTGTCCGTGACCAGAAAGTCGGCCCCGCCGATCAGGGCTCCCGCCAGCACGCCGGCGTCTTCCCGATCGGACGTCTGAAGGGTATCCGCGCCAAAATGAATGAAGGGATCGATCCGCTCGGGGCCGGCCTGCGCCAGGAGGATAAAGCCCTCAACCGCCCCGGCCACTGCCGGCATTGGGGCGCCGAGCTCGGTCGCAACTCGCTGGAACGTGGATATGACTGCCTTGGGCAGCACGAGCTGGAGCGGAACCTGGCCAATCCGCATATCCCGCACGAAGCCGACCAGCGCTTGACTTGACGTGTTGGTCTTCCCTGCTGCCTCCGCCCGGAGAAATTGGACCCAGATGTTCACGTCAAGACAAATGCGCACTGGTCGCTCGTCACGGACTGCGCGTCATCGCGGTCGCCTGTTCCAGCAATTCGAGGTCCGTCAGTGCAGCATCGCCCTCACGTGCGAAGTAGGGGGAGATCTCGGCCATTGCTGTGTCGAACTTTGCTCGCGCGATGAACGCCATCATCTCCCGGGCCATGTCCTGAAACAGGCCCGCGTTGCTGCGATGGAGGGCGAGAAGGCTGTCCCGCAGCGGTTTGGGGAAATCAGAAAAAACGAGCAATGCGTTCTCCACCACGTTGGAGACGGTCCGGTTCTCCTCCTCAGCCATTCGCCGGGTGGCAGCCGCCAATTCGTTTTTTACGTTTGCCGATAATGTCACAGCCATGATGACCTCAATAGAAAGACACCATTTCTATATAACCTATACAGGCCGTGCTTTCAACCGCATCGTCCCGCGCAGGACGGGGAATCAGTGTGCACACGTTTGGTGGTTAAAGCCAGCGCTGACTTTTGACGGTTCCTGCCGTCCAGTGCCCCTGTCGGTGCCAGACCCGGTCGCCTTTGCCGGCCTTGCGACCCGCAGCGGGCACTGGGAATTCGAGGACCATGAAATTGAAGCATTTCCCGAGCTTGCGATCCAGCTAGACCTCGGTCAGCGCATGTTAAGCCAACTCGCGTAGTGCCAAATTCGCCTGCGAATTTTCGCGAAGTGCGAACCACACGCTGCCAACTGCCAACCTCTGCGGCGAACTCGGCATGACATCCGTCTACCTCGCCTCGGTCGTCAGTCAGACGTTCCTGAGCGACGGCGCAGCAGGACGAAGTGCGGCACGTCATTGTAAGGAGCTTCAGCCACCGTCTGGAAGCCGACCTTCTTTGCGAGATAGATCGAGGGGGCATTTTTTCTGGCGACAATACAGCAGGTTTCGTCGGCCTCGAGCGAGCCGTCACCCCAACATTGAATGGCGGTGACTGCTTCGGTCGACAGCTTCCGGCCCTGGAACGGGCTGGCCAAGGCCCATCCGAGTTCTGGCTTGCCAGTGATGCTAGGCACGATGGTGCGGTGAAATTCCGCGTAGCCAGCGATGCCAGCCAGAGTGCCGGTGAGTTTGTCCTCTAGGGCCCAATAGCCATAGCCGGACAATTCCCAAAGCCCGGCAAGCCGCAGCATGCGGCCCCAGGCGTCCTCCCGCGAGAGTGGCTTACCCGTCAGAAAGTTGTAGACCAAGGGATCGCTATACATGGCGTGGAAGGCGTCGAGGTCCGACGCCTTTAGGCCGCGCAAGCGCAGGCGCGGCGTTTCAAGGTTGGGTGCGCCCTGGTTCATCTTCGCAGGTCTCATCTCACTAACCGCTGCAGTTTCTTGCCTCGGACAGGGCCCTGGTGGATCAGTGATAGAAGTACGGATCCAGCACGCGCACCTCGGTAATATTGTCGACCGGCAGGGAGTTACGGCCTGCCGCGCTGCGGATCGCCTCGGGCGAGGGGGCATCGTAGATGCAGAAGGTATGCTTCTTATCCGGCGAGACGTAGGAGTGGACCCAGGTGACGCCTCCTTCGGCATTGTTGCCGATCACCAGATTGCAGGTATCGGCGCCGGAGTCGGTCATCGGGATGGCGAGGCCGCCA
The DNA here is from genome assembly GCA_025352765.1 of Devosia sp. Taxonomy (GTDB): domain Bacteria; phylum Pseudomonadota; class Alphaproteobacteria; order Rhizobiales; family Devosiaceae; genus Devosia_A. The sequence continues at coordinate 16,398 of JANXSI010000569.1, forward strand.
GGAAAAGTACGTTCGACAAGGTAGCGGGGCATTGGTGCGTTCTCCGATTTGTGGCGCCCGTTTAGGCGCGAGAGGAAAGTGCGCTTGCATCCGAGGCCGCACATCGGCAGCATTCCCCATCTTGCGAAGTCTCATTCCCCATGTTGCGGGCACCAATGCTGCTTGAACGCGAAACGCAACTCCGCCAGCTGGACCATTTTCGCGCCGAGGCCGCGGCGGGGCGAGGCCGGTTGGTGGTGCTTTCCGGGGAAGCCGGAGCGGGGAAGACGCTACTTGTGCGCGAGTTCCTGCGCAAGGCGCAGGGGGCACGCGTCCTCCGGAGCTTCTGCGAGGACCTGTCGGTGGCCGATCCGCTCGGGCCGCTCTACGATCTGGCGCGCGAGGCGAAGCTGCCGATCGCGCACGATCCCGAGCGATCGCAGCTGTCGCTGTTTTCCGACGTGCTCGCCATGCTCGAGCACGGCGCGGGCGCGACCATCGTGATCATCGAGGACATTCACTGGGCCGACGACGCGACGCTCGATTTCGTCCGGTTCGTCGGCCGGCGCCTCGATGGCACGCATCTCTTGGTGCTGCTGACGGCCCGCACCGAAGGGGCCGCGGGACAAAAGCGGTTGCGGCGGGCGCTCGCGGACATTGCACCGCACAATCTGGCGCGGCTCGACGTGCCGCTGCTCAGTCTCGAGGCGGTGGGTGCTCTCGCTTCGGGCGCGGGCCTCGACGGCAACGCGGTCTACCAGATGACGGGGGGAAACCCGTTTTTCGTGACCGAACTGGTGGCGGCCAAAACCAGTGGTCTAGCGCCGCCCGAGAACATCAGTGCTGCGGTGCTCGATCGGGCGGACAAACTCAGGCTGGAGGCGCGCGCTGCGCTCGATCTGGTGTCGATGTTTCCGCGCAGGGCCGAAATGACCCTGCTGCTGCCGATGCTGGGATCGGGCGAGGGGCTGGACGAGGTGGTGGCGGCCGGGCTACTCGAGCGGACTGAAAACACGGTCGCGTTCCGGCATGAGATCGCGCGTCGGGCGGTCGAGGCGGCGGTTCCGGAAACGGCGCGGCGACGCCTCAACGCTGGTATCCTCACGGCTTTGCAGCAGGCCCGGGATGTTCCGGTGGGACGACTGGTGCACCACGCGCGGGCGGCGGGCGACCCTCGCACCATTGTTACTCTGGCAAGTGCCGCGGGTAAATGGGCGGCGACTGTCGGCTCACATCGGGAGGCGGCGAATTACTACATGACGGCGATCGACATTGCGCCTGATGACGCCGGCCTCGCGCATGCTTTGGCGTTCGAGTATTCGCTGACAGGGCGGCTCGAGCATGCCATCGCGATGGAGACGGAGGCGCTGAGACTGCACCGGGCGATGGGGGATCGGGTGCGCGAGGGCGATAGCCTGCGCTGGCTGTCGCGGTACAGCTATCTTGCCGGCCGCCGCGACGATACGGACCGCTACGGCGACCTGGCAGTCGAATTGCTGGAGACCGAGGCGCCCGGCCCGGAGCTGGCGATGGCCTATTCGAACCACGCGCAGCTCGACATGCTAGCCGAGCGGGTTGATGCAACGCTCATGTGGGGCGGCAAGGCGATTGGGTTGGCGCAGCGGCTGGGGCGGGACGACATCGTCTGTGCGACGCTCAACAATATGGGGAACGTGCGGCGCTGGCGCGATCCGGAGGCGGCGCGGCAGGGCCTCGGCCGAAGCCTCGAGATGGCGTTGCAGCACAACTGGCACGAGCACGCGGCGCGCGCCTACACCAACTGGGCGTGCATGGACATCGAGCGAAGGGACTTCGCGGCGGCCGAGAATCGCCTCTCGGCTGGCATTACCTATTGTAGCGAGCGTGACCTCGACACGCTCAGGCTCTACATGACCGGCTGGCGGGCGCAATTGTTCCTGCGCCGCGGCCAGTGGTCGATAGCCGCCGATACGGCCCGGCAGGTGCTGGACAGCGATCTCGCGACGCCACTCGCCCGATACCAGGCGGCAGACGTAGTGGCGCGGCTTCGGCTGCGGCGTGGCGACCCGGGCGACGACGAGCCTATCGCAGAACTCGAGAACGTCCTGACACACGGGCGGGAGTTCCAGCGGCTAGCGCCCTACGCGACGCTGATGGCGGAACGCGCGTGGATCACAGGGGCCGGCAAGACGGAGGCCTTGGGACTTATCGATGAGGCGATGCAGCAGATCGATGCGTCCGATGCCCTTGTCGATCTCGCATTCTGGCGCTCCGTGCTCATCGCAGAGGCGACGGACTGGGCCGCCCTTGCGCGGTATCGCGAAGCGGTCGGCATGCCGTTCGAGGCCGCTGTGGCGTTGCTGATGGCGGGGAGGGGTTCGGAGAAAACGGCTCTCCTCACACTGGAAAAGTTAGGCGCCGGCCGGGTCGTGATGCGCGCACGCACGGTCCTTGCAGAGCGCGGGCTGCGCGGACCGCGGCGCAGCAGTCTCGGCAACCAGGCAGGTCTCACCAATCGGGAGCTCGACGTGTTGAAACGCTTGGGCGAGGGCGTTTCCAACAAGGCCATCGCTGCCGCGCTCAACATGTCGCCCAAGACCGTGGATCACCATGTCTCGGCGATCCTTCAAAAACTCGGGGTGCGGTCGCGCGGCGAAGCGGCCGCCATCGAGCGTCAACGACGCCCCACCTAGAGTTCCTGGAAGTGGAGACCTGTGAATGTCCGTTTTTTGCGCGAAACCGACGTTTGGCTTCGCGCCAACGACTAGAGCTCGATCTGCTCCGCGAGCCGAAGCGCGTCATCTACTTCAACGCCAACATAGCGAACCGTCGTCTCGATCTTTGCGTGTCCGAGCAGGAGCTGTACCGCCCGTCGGTTCCCAGTCTTAGAGCTGCGCGACCTTGGTTCTACGTAACGAGTGAGTACCAAACCGTCGGTCATCTAGCCCGATGTTGCCGATCCACCGGTGGACGATGCGAGCGTATTGCCGGGCGGAGATGTGAGGGCGCGCGCGAGTACGGCTCCGGAACATGTAGCCATCTGCTGATGGTTGGCTTAGCCAACAAACGCTCGACCGATTGCCGGGTCACCTCTGTGATCTCGAGTTGGACCGGGCGACCGGTCTTTCGCTGAATGACGACCCCGCGGTCGCGCACGAGCCTGTTAGAGCATAGGTCCTCAACCTTGGGCCGGACCAAGCCTGAGGCCCGTAGCTCGCTGTCGATCGCAAGGTTGAACAAGGCAAGGTCCCGAACAGAGGCCGACATCTCCAGCTGCACGCGGATTGACCAAACCTGTCTTGGAAGGAGCGGGTCGTTTCTGTCCGACTATGAGCCCCTTGTTCCAGGGCCGGCGAATCTGCAGGACGGTGTCCATGGCAACGACCTTGCCATCCCGCCCACCGCTTCGCTCCCGCGAGCGGTCCATGGTAGCTCAAAGGCCGGTTTCCGGCCCCAAAGCCGTCCCTGGGCAATTTGTTCAGTTCACGAGTTTCAACTTCCGATGTGGCAGCAAGAGCATGACAATGATCAGGGCTCCAAGGGCCATGCTGACCCAGCCCGTCCCTAGGTCGAGGCCGCCCCGCGCTCTTGTGACACCGACCCAGTCCGCGAACGAAGCTCCCAATGGACGCGTGATGATGTAGGCCGTCCAGAACGCGCCGATTTCACCCATGAGCCCGATTTTTCGGGCGATGAACGGAAGCACGAAGAGCACCGCAAAGATCGCGCCGGAGAGCAGGTAGCCGAGGCCAAGGGAGGAGGCGGTGAGATCTCCACCGGCGGTGCCCAAAGCAAAGGTGGCAAGAACAGTCGCCCAGTAGAAGGCCTCACGACGGCGTGTGGCTATGCTGTCTATCGAGAGGGTGCCTACGCTGCGCTGCCAGAGCCCCAGGATCGCGGCCAGAGCTAACCCGAAAGCAAAAGTCGAGGCCACATACGGCACGCCTGCGACGACGTGAATCGTGTCAGCGACCATCGTCCCGAAGATGCTGATCAGCACCACGACACCCCAGTATCGCCAGGTGGAATGGCTGCGAGAAAGCACTTGCCAGCCGACCAGCACGGCCAGGAGTGCCCCGACGATTGCGACCACCAGAGGCGGGTCGAAGGTTCGGACCAGAAAGTCGGAGGTCGTTTCGCCCATGCCTGTGGTCAAAATCTTCGTCACCCAGAAGCCCAGCGTAATCTCCGGCACCTTGCTGAGGGCGTGGTGGTGCGGGCGGTGAGTCATCGTGTGATGGTTCCGATTGAATGGCGCCGTTATCTAGCGTTGAGCCAACCCGGCAGAAATATACAAATCTGTATGTTCGCCGGCAGCCGCCCGTCAGGTATTTCGGCGATCAAGTCCCGGTGCGTCGCTTCCGTCATTGAGCTCAGGTCCCCGATGAAACAGATCTTCCTCGCAATCGCCCTGATTGCCCTACCCGTCGTCCTGTTCAGTGGCTTCGAGATGTATTCTGCAACGCATGCCGCGGCGGCCCAGACGGGCCTCGGGGACATGACAGCGTTCAAGACGATCGTTGGCGACGCGCAGGCGCTGGCCGACAAAGGCGATTTGGCGGCGACCGCCAAGCGTATGACCGACTGGGAATCCGCGTGGGATCAGGCCGAGACGGCGATCCGGCCCCTGAACCAGACCCAGTGGGGCAACATTGACGAGGCCTCGGACGCGGCCCTGCATGCCGTGCGCGCAGCATCGCCAGCACCCGATGCGGTCAAGGCGGCACTCGCCGCGCTCATGGCCGAGCTGAACGATCCGAGCAAGGCGCCCTGAGGCAGATGACCATGACCAAGGTTTCCACCGTCGCCTCAACACCCATCTACAACCGAGTGCCTCGCGTCACGCCCGAGTTCTGGCTGATCAAGCTGATGGCGGTGACCATGGGCGAGACCGCGGCCGACTATCTCAGCGTGCAGATGGGTCTGGGCCTGACTGCGACCTCGCTGCTGATGGGCGCGGTGCTGATTGCCGCCCTTGTCTGGCAGTTTCGGCAGAAGCGATACATCCCCGCTCCCTACTGGCTGGCGGTCGTTCTCATCAGCATTGTCGGCACACTGATTACCGACAATCTGGTCGACAATTTCCACGTGCCGCTGCAGGTCACAACAGCGGTGTTCGCAGTGGCCCTAGCCGTCACCTTCACGCTATGGTTTCGATCCGAGAAGACCCTCTCGATCCACTCGATCTACACGACGCAACGAGAGGCGTTCTACTGGCTGGCCATCCTCTTCACCTTCGCGCTTGGAACGGCTGCGGGCGACCTCGTCGCGGAGCAGTTCGCCCTCGGCTATCTCGCCACCGGTATCCTGTTCGGCATGATCATTGTCTCGCTGACGATTGGATATTTTGTCCTGGGGCTCGACGGCATCCTAGCGTTCTGGCTCGTCTATATTCTGACCCGGCCGCTCGGTGCCTCGTTCGGAGACCTGCTGTCGCAGCCGACGCAATACGGCGGGGTAGGTTTGGGCACGATCATGACGAGCGCCGTCTTCCTCGCGGTCATCGTTGCTGTCGTGGTGTTCCTGTCGCTGCGCCACAAAGGCGAGGAACTCGTCACAACCACCACCTGACCCACCAGCGGTCATAAAAGCGTCGCCGCCCAGGCGTTGTGCCGCGCTCGCGGGAAGGCGATACTGAACCCATGCGCATTCTGGTTGTCGAAGACGACAGGCGAACCTCTGACTATGTCCGGCAGGGCCTGATGGAAGCCGGACACGTCGTCGACGTGCTCGACGACGGGCATGATGCCCTCTCGCACGGCGCGCGCGGTGCTTTCGACGTCATCATTCTTGACCGGCTGCTTCCAGGACTCGACGGTTTGTCGGTCGTCAAGGCGCTGCGGGCCTCCGGGACCACGACTCCGGTGTTGTTCCTGACCGCCGTCAATGGGGTCGACGATCGGGTCGAGGGGCTGGAATCGGGCGGCGACGACTATCTGGTGAAGCCGTTCGCGTTTTCAGAGCTGCTGGCCCGCGTCAATGCCCTGGCGCGGCGGCCGCCCGCCCAGACCGAGCGAACAACGCTGCAGATCCGCGACCTCGAGCTCGACCTCGTCCGCCACAATTGCCGGCGCGGCGCCGTGACCATCGAGCTCTTACCCAGGGAGTTCACGCTCCTTGAATACCTCATGCGCAACGAAGGGCGGGTCGTAACCCGGACAATGCTGCTCGAGCAGGTCTGGGACTTCCATTTCGACCCGCAGACCAGCGTGGTTGAAACACACATCAGCCGGCTGCGTGCCAAGATCGACAAGCCGTTCGAGCACGCCCTGATCCACACCATTCGCCTGACCGGCTACAGCATGCATGCGTAACGGTCTTCTCCGCAGCACCCCCTTCCGGCTTGCACTCATCCTGGGCGCGACATTTTTCGCTGCGCTGGTCATTGCCGGGCTGATCGCCTTTTCGCTGATCCGGAACGAACTCGCGCAGCGCATGGACCGGTCGATCACCGACAGCTTCAATGTCATCGCTCAGTCCTATGGCGATAGTGACCAGACTGACCTGATCGATACGGTTAACGGCCACGCTCGCGCGACACTCAACGATGACCGCATCTACGGCCTTGTCGGGCCAACCCCAGCAATCCTTGCGGGCAACGTCGGCGTGGTGCCGGAAGGATCGGGCTGGATGACCCTCCAGGGCACTTCCCTCGGCATCCGTAACGGTGACGAGGGAGGCTACCGCGTCTTCATCGGCGACATCGGCGGAAACCGCCTGCTGGTCGGGCAGAGCTTTGTCCAGAACACCGAGATTGCCCGCCTGGCACTGACCAGTATCGGGTGGGCAAGCCTCGCGATTTTGGTGCTCGTCATCGCGACCGGTGTCCTGCTCGCTCTGCGGGCGCAACGCCGGATCGACAGCATCGCCGGGATCATGGGGCGTGTGGGGCAGGGCGAACTCGATGCGCGCATTCCGGTGGGCAGGCGTGGCGACGACATCGACCTGCTTGCCCGGCAGGTGAACGCCGCTCTCGATCGGCTGAGCCACCTTGTTGAGGGGATGCGCCAGGTCAGTGTCAATATCGCCCACGACCTGAAGACGCCCCTCAACCGGCTGGCGATCACTCTTGAGGCAGCGATAAAGGCCGAAGAAGCAGGAGCTCCGGCTGCCCCGCTCCTCGAGCAGGCGGAGGAGGAGATCGGCCAGATCAATGCCACGTTCGACGCGCTGCTGCGCATCGCCCAGATCGAAGCGGGGGCCCGACGCGCGCGCTTCGTTGAGGTGCAATTGGGCGATGTGCTCGACCGCATCGGCGACGCCTATGGCGAGGTTGCCGAGGAGCGAGGGCAGCACCTCGAGGTAACCCACCAGATCGAGTTGCCGAATATCGAAGGCGACAGAGATCTCCTCACCCAGCTGTGCGCAAACCTCATCGAAAACTCGATGCGTCATTGCCCGCCGGGCACGAGCATCGCGGTCTCGGCGAGACGCGCTGAGAACCGCATCGTGCTGACGGTGTCGGACAACGGCCCGGGCATTCCGGCGGAAGAGCGGGCAAAAGTATTCCAGCGCCTCTACCGGCTCGACAAGAGTCGCACGACATCGGGCAGCGGACTCGGGCTCAGCCTCGTCAAGGCGGTCGCCGATCTTCATGCGGCAGAGATCGCCGTCGGCGAGAACGCGCCTGGCCTCTGGATCTCAATCGCGTTCCCAATCTGGGTGCCCCGGCCCGCAAGAAGGGGGCCGGGGTGGGAAGCTTTAGGCTAGTTGGCGTCTTCGGTGCCGCTGTCAGCATCTCCGGCGCTCTCGCCGGTTTCGGTCTTGTCGGTCGCTCCAACGGCCTGAGCAGTATCCTGCGTGTCTGCGCCGGACTTGAGCTTGCCGGAGCGGCCGTCAACTAGGAACGTCATCTCGGAGCAGTCGCTGTTGCTGACCGAAACCTGATAGACTGGGTGGCCGTTGACATCCTGGAGCACGAGTTCGACGACCTTGCCGCCCGAGCTGGATTCAACGGATCCGATCGCCTCGGTGGCCGTCACTGTGGCGCTGTCGAGGGCCTTGACTTCCGCTGGGTCAGATACGTTGGCAGCGGCGAATGCCGCGCTGCCAAAGCCGAGGACGAGAAGGGTTGCGGCAAACATGGTTCGATGAGTCATTGAAGTTCTCCGAGTGTCGAGCGACGTGATGTCTCTCGTTGGAGCCTTCGTAGTGGGACCGTCTCCCACGCTGCTGTCAGCCCGCATACAAGACTGTATGTCTTCCGGCGGGATTGTGGTCGCAGCGACGCGATGTGGACGCAATGTCGGATGCGCGGATTGGCCACCGGCTATCGCAACCGCGCTACCGCTTGCGGGTGCCCCGGTAAACGTTGAAGCAGAGCAAGGCCGGGCAGCCCACCAACAAGACAACAACCGCCGCGATGCCCGAGCCCGGCACCAGCTTGGCAAGCGCCGTGGCGATGGCAATCAGTGCGACGCACAGAATCGCCAGATTGCCGTCGTCGACGAACAGGCCGATCAGCTCCCCAAGAATGGTCCGGAGCAGTGTCATGGGGTGAGCCCCTGTCTCACAGATGCCCGGTCGGCGCGAAGCAACTGCGTAAGAGCAAGGGCCGTTGCGGTGACCACCGCGAATATGACGAGCAGGCTCAAATCGCCGCCGGGCCAATCCGTCCCGAGGCCTTCGCCAGTCCAGAAGATACCGAAGCTCGTCAGCATCAACCCGACCGCATATTTGAGCCCGTTTTCCGGCACACGAGAGAGCGGTTTGTGAACGATCAGTCCTATCAACAACACCAGCAGGAACGCCACCAGCGCGCCTACCCCTGCGTAGAGCGTCAGGCCATGGGTCGATCCCACTGCAATCACGATGAACACCACCTCGGTGCCCTCGAGCAGCACGGCCTTGAACGCTGCAAGCCCCGCTAGATAATCCGCCCTGCGATCTTGCTTGTGGCGTTCGAGCTCGGCGGTTTCTTTTGCGAAGTTCTTGGCTTCGTCACGCAGGGCCAGAACGCCGATCGAGCGCAGGATGGCCTTTCGGAGCCAACGCATGCCGAACAGGATCAGTAGCGATCCGATGATGAACTGCAGGAGCACGAGGGGGACCGAGGTGAGCAGCGGGCCGAAGAGCAGCACCAGCACGGTAAGCAGGGCCAGCGCTAATGCTGTACCGGTGAGCGCGGCGCGCCAGCTTTGCGTGATGCCAACGGCCAGCACGATGGTGAAGGCTTCCACGACCTCTACGAAGGAGGCGAGGAACGATGCGGTGATAGTCGAAAGAATGGTGGTCAGAGCCATGGATCAGTCCAGGTCAATTGGGCCGGCAAACTCGAGTGTTGTGCGCCGGTCTGGGCGCGCGATCAGCTTTTGCAGGACCGCATGATGCTCGCAACGGGCGCAGATAGGAAGCGCGGCACCGGTGGGCGCCGCGCAAGTTTCATCGAGCCGATCGATCCCGGTAACCTACGGATTAGAACGGCAGCGCCGGCAGCTCCTGCGTGCCTTCGATCTGGACGGCCTGGAGCTCCTTGGGATCGAGCCCCAGCGCCTTGAGGATGGTCGGGGCGACTTCGGTCGTTTGCACCAGCGCGGTGCTGGTCGAGGCAGCAATGTGGGGGTTGCTGAGCAGCACGAGCACGTTACGGTCATCGAGGTTGGCGCCGCCATGTTCGGCGATCTTGGAGCCTGAGGTGTAGACGACGCCGGGGTTCACGGTGATCATGAAATCGGGCGTCCGGCTGTCGGTGGCCGGATCGTTGTAGGCGAGCGCCATCTGGTTCGGGGGCCAGATCTTGCCGATCCCCAGCGACTTGGCGTTCGTGTCGAGGTAGGCCATCGCGGCATCGAGGTTGGCGGCACGCGTTGCCGGATCCAGCCAGATCAGCGACGCGTCATCGGCAATGTGAAAGGCGTAACCCGGAAGCTTGGAGTACGGCTCGTCGTCGAGCGGCTGGAAGCTCGCCGGATCGATTGGCGCCTGCCCGTGCTTTGCAGTGACGATGATCAGCGTGCTGTCTAGGAGATCCTTGCTCTTGAGCGCCGCGGTGAGTTCGCGGAGTGCGCCGTCGACGTAGTCGAGCTGCAAGCTGAGAGCCGTGTTCGGCTTGCCGCTGGCGTCGAGATAGCCGCCCACGAGACCGGCATCGTCGCCAGGTCCCGATTTCGGCAGCTTCTGGCCGACGCTGACCGCCTGAAAGTTCATGCCGAAGAGCTGCGGCACATCGGCTTTGGTCTTGCCGGTGCTGTCCATGCCGTTGATCTCGTTGAGCAGGACCTTCACCCGGGCCTCGTCGAAGTCGCGCTCGCTCTTGAAGCTCTTGGTCGTCGCCTTATCGGTGCCGGCAATCAGCGAATCCTGCTCGAGAGCGTAGAAGTCGTCGAGGCCCGCGCCGGACGGCCCATTGAGCAGCTCATAGGCTGGATGCTTGTCCGACCACGCCGTGCGGCCGCCATGCGCCTTGACGATCTCGAAGGCGTTGTTCACCCGCGCGAAGCTGTGCGGGTAGACCGCCACGCACTTGCCGTTGACGAGGGTCATCGGCAGCTTCTTGACGTCGATCTGGGTCGACCACTGACCGGGGGTGCCGCCGCCGTCGATCATGTCGGAATTGACGTCGATGTTTTCGGCGAGCGTCACCTCAGCACCAGGGGCACCCGAGCAATCCGAACCCGGAGCGAAATAGGT
>JANXSI010000576.1 GCA_025352765.1 Devosia sp.
TCCCATGCACAAAGACCAGATCGAAGGCGCCGGCAAGCAGGCCAAGGGCGCGATCAAAGACGCCGCCGGCGCTCTCACCGGCGACGTGAAGCTTCAGGCCGAAGGCAAGATGGACAAGGCCGCTGGCAAGGTCCAATCCGCTGTTGGCCGGGCCAAGGATGAAGTCCGCAAGGACCTCAAGGACTGAGCTCTTTGCTCCATTGACGACAAGAGGCCGTCCTTCGGGGCGGCCTTTTCGTTTGCCACGATCTGCGCCATGGTGAGACATGATCGCAAACATCCTCACCGGCGTCGTCGCTCTCATCCACGCCTATATCGTCATCCTCGAAATGCTCCTCTGGGAGACTGAGCGCGGGCGGAAAGCCTTCGGAACGACGCCGGAGTTCGCAAGGGCGAGCAAGGTGCTGGCCGCGAATCAGGGCCTCTACAACGGGTTCCTCGTTGCCGGGCTAATCTGGGGGATTTGGCTGGGTGACGCGGGCGATCCGATCAAGATATTCTTCCTGCTGTGCGTCGCCGTTGCTGGGGCCTACGGCGCGGTGACCGTTGGGGTCCGAATTCTCCTGATCCAGACACTTCCCGCCCTGGCAGCGCTCGCCGCGGCGGTCCTGACCTGAGGGCAGGGCTGGTTGCCCTCTCGCCGCGAGTCGCCTAGAATCGACCGGCGCGGGGGCGCGTGGAGAGGTTCGCCATGTGGGACTTTTCGATCGGTCGTACGCTCGGCCTGATGGGGCAGACGCTGCCCTTTCTCGTCTTCCGGATGATGGTCTATTTCGGGATTGCCGTCGCCTTCGTGCTGGTGACCGGCGTGGGTGTCGGCGTCGGCTGGGGCATCGGCGCCTTCGGCGGCGAGGACTTCCGCGCTGGCAGCATGTTCTGGGGCGGCCTCATCGGCTTTGGGGTGACCGCCGGGGCGATTTTCTTCCTGCGCGAATACATCCTCTACATCGTCAAGGCCGGCCACATCGCCGTGCTTGTCGAACTGCTTGAAGGAGGCACGATCCCGCAAGGACAGGGGCAGATCGCCTACGCCAGCGAGATCGTCCGGCAACGCTTTGCCGAAACCAATGTACTGTTCGGCATCGACCTGCTGGTCAAGGGCGTGCTCAACGCCATCCTCGGGCTGATCCAGGGCATCACCTCGTTCCTGCCGATCCCGGGGCTGAGCAACATCGTCGGGCTCGTGCGCGCCTTTCTCAAGGTGGCGATCGGGCTGATGGACGAGGTCGTGCTGGGCTATTTGATGCGCACCCGATCGACCAATCCCTGGCAGGGCGCGCAGACGGCGCTCGTCCTTTACGCGCAGAACTACAAGGTGATGCTCAAGAACGCCGCGTGGCTCACCGTCATCATGTATGGCCTGAGCTTTGTGGTCTTCCTCGTCATGCTCGCCCCGGCCGCGGCTCTGGTCTGGTTCATTCCCAATGCCTGGGGCGCAGGCGGCTTCGTGTTCGCCCTGATCTTTGCCTGGGCGGTGAAGGCTGCGCTGATCGAGCCCTTCGCTATCGCCGCCATGATGGATGTCTATTTCCGCGTTATCGAAGGGCAGACACCCGATCCGGCCTGGGACGAGCGGATCGGCCAGGTGTCCAAGAAGTTCCGCGAGCTCAAGGACAAGGCCGCCAATTGGATGGGTGGCCGACCGGCCGCCGGTACCCCGTTCTCTGCGCCTGGCGGCCCGGTGGTCTGACCGGGGCGGAGCCCGGCCGGTTTCAGTCGAACCGGTAGTGCAGCCGAGCCATGCCGCCGCCCAGTGACTTGGCCGACAGCAGCGTCGGTGACGCCTTGAAGCAGGTCGGGGGAAACAGCGGATACCCACCCCCGATCATCGAGGAAGCGATGTAGATCTCGACCTCGTCGAGGGCGCCGCGCTCGAGGAAGGCCATCTGCAGCCGGCCGCCACCGACTATCCAGACGTCTCCGTCTTCGAGCGCGCGCAGTTCTGCGACCAGGGCGTCTATGTCGGTGCGCGTTTCAATCGACGCGGGAGGATCAATGATCGGCCGAGAGGTGACGACGATCGTGCGCTGCTCCGCGTAGGGCCACGTTGCCCCCGTGCGGATCAGCCAGTCATAGGTAGTCCGTCCCATCACGACCGTTCGAATGCGGGTGATGAACAGCTTGTAGTCAGGTTCGCCGAGGGTGGCTTCACCACGCCCCTCCAGCCACTCCAGCGACTCGTTGGCATCTGCGATAAAACCGTCGAGGCTCGTGGCGATGTATCCGACAATGCGTGCCATCGTGAATCTCCTTCATTCGAGCGGGAGGGCATGATATATAAATGAACGTTCATTTACAATGGGGCCAGGGTGTCGCGTCAGCGGACAGTGTCGAATGAGGTGATCCTGGAGGCGGTGGGCGGCCTGCTGCAGCAGGGCGGTCCAGCCGCCTTGACGTTCGCGTCGGCCGCCGCGGCGAGCGGCCTATCGCCGGCGACGCTGGTGCAGCGTTACGGCAGCCGTGAGGCCATGCTGCGCGCCGCGCTGCTGCAGATGTGGGACCAGCTCGATCTCCAGACAGCCGAGCTCGACGCACAGACTGAGGTCAGTCCCGAAGGCGCTATCGCGCTGCTGGTCCGCTTGTCGACTGGCTTTGGTGCCGAAGGCGATCCGGGGCAGGGTCTGTTGCTGTTGCGCGAAGATTTCCGCGATCCGGTCCTGCGCGCGCGGGGCGCCGCCTGGGGGGCGGCGCTGGCCGCAGCGCTCGGTCGGCGGCTCACGGACGATCCTGCCGCCGCAGCCATCCTGGGCGGGCTGATGGCAAGTCAGTGGCAGGGTGCCGTCCTCTGGTGGGGGTTTTCCCGCGAAGGCACGCTGCGAGGATATCTTCGCCGCGAGTTCCGGCGGTGGCTGGCGGCGGTGGACCCGCAAATCCCGGTTGGGCGGGGCGGCAACCGGCGCTAGAATGCGCCGATGCGCACCACTCTGATCGAGACCGCGATCGGCGTTTTCGCCATGGCCTGGGGCGACCGGGGCGTGTGCCGATTTGCCCTGCCCGGGGGCACACCGTCATGGCTCGGTGATGCGGAACTGTCCCAGCCCGACGGCGAACTGGCGTCGATCCCCGGCATGGTCCGCCGCTATGCCGGGGGCGAAAAGGTCGATTTCACCGCCGTGCCGCTCAACCTTGAAGGCGTCGACGCGTTCAACCAGCGTGCCTATGCCGAGCTGCTCAAGATCGGCTACGGCGAGACCACAACCTATGGGGCCATCGCCCGCGCGCTCGGCGATGTGACGCTGGCGCGGGCGGTAGGCACCGCTATGGGCCAGAACCCCATCCCGCTGCTTGTACCCTGCCACCGGGTGCTAGGCGCCGGTGGCAGGCCCGTTGGCTTCTCGGCGCCCGGAGGCGTGACCTCGAAGATGAAGCTGCTCGCCCTCGAACACGCCGCCGCGCCCACCGGCCAATATGCGTTCGGGTTCTAAAGTGGC
>JANXSI010000588.1 GCA_025352765.1 Devosia sp.
GACGAGGCGCATGAAGTGGCGATCGACCTCGCCTATGGGTTGGCAAAGAAGGCGTACAGACTGTGACAAGACTTTCGACGGCAACGCTGGGCAGTGCCCGGCCGGGCGTGATCGTGCCGGCCTATGACCGCGCCACGGTGACGGCGGGAATCGTGCACCTCGGCATCGGGGCGTTCCACCGGGCGCACCAGGCGGTGGTGGTCGACGACCTCCTGGTCCGCGACCCGAGCTGGGGGATCGTCGGCGCGAGCCTCAGGCGACCCGACACCAAGGACGCGCTGGCGCCGCAGGACGGGCTCTATTCGGTGCTGACCAAAGATGGCGACGCGCGATCGCTGCGGGTGATCGGCGCGGTGCTCGGGGTGCTCGACGCGCCGCGCGAGAAGGAGCATCTGCTGGCGCAGATGGCCGATGCGGCGACCCGCGTCGTGTCGCTGACCGTGACCGAAAAAGGCTATTGCTACAACGCCGCAAGCGGCGGGCTCGACCTGACGCATGCCGATATCGTCGCCGATCTGGCCAATCCGCGTGATCCGGCGTCGGCGGCGGGCATCGTGGTCGAGGCGCTGCGGCGCCGGCGCGAGGCGGGGATCGCGCCGTTCACGGTGATGAGCTGCGATAACTTGCCGCACAATGGCGCGGTGTCGGCGCGGGTGTTCGCCGAATTCGCCGAGGCGGTCGATCCGGCACTCGGCCGCTGGGTGCGGGACAACGTGGCGTTTCCGGCAACGATGATCGACCGGATCGTGCCGGCGACCACCGACGCCGACCGGGGCGAGGTCGAGGCCCTGCTTGGGCTCGAGGACGCCTGGCCGGTGATGGCCGAGCCGTTCCTGCAATGGGTGATCGAGGACAAGTTCGTCGGCACTGCTCCGCCGTTCGAGATGGGCGGGGCCGAGTTCGTGACCGATGTGGCGCCGTACGAGCGGATGAAGCTCAGGATGCTCAACGGTACGCACTCGATGATGGCGTACCTGGGATTTCTCAGCGGCCATGAGTTCATTGCGCAGGTGATCGGACAGCCGGCGTTCCGGACGTTCGTGTCGAACGCCATGGCCGAGGAGATCGGCCCGACGCTGGGCATGCCCCAGGCGCAGACGGACGGCTACGCTGCACAATTGCTGGAACGGTTCTCCAATACGGCATTGCGGCACCGGACGTATCAGATCTCGATGGACGGCAGCCAGAAGCTGCCGCAGCGCCTCCTGGGGACGATCACCGACCGGATTGCAGCGGGGGCGCCGTTCGAGCGGCTGGCGCTCGGGGTGGCGGCGTGGATGGTCTATGCCGGCGGCGTTGACGAGGCGGGTAAGCCGATCGAGGTGCAGGACCCGATGCGCGCGGCATTCGCGGCAATCGATCCGGCGAATCTGCTCGATGGCTACCTGGCGCTCGAGCGGATCTTTCCACGGGAGCTGGCGGGGAGCCCGGTGTTCCGCGCGGCGGTGGGGGCAAAGCTCGCGCTGCTGCGCGAAGTCGGCGCGGCGGAGGCGGTGCGGCGGGTGGGGTGAGTCAGCGGGGGTCCTCCCCGGCGTAGCGGGGGAGGTGCCGCCGGAGGCGGCGGAGGGGGTGGGCGACGCGCACCGAGTCTGCGGCTACCCCCTACGTCACGCTCTCGCGTGACACCTCCCCCAGCTTCGCTAGGGGAGGACCCGACTGCGGCTTATTGGGGCGCCTTGGCACTGCACGCCACGCGCAAGCCGATGGTCGGGGAGGACCAGGGTTTGTCGTTGCTGGTGCGGGGGGCGGTGCCGCCGTTGAGGATCGACGGCAGGGCGTCGGCGCGGGTGGCGAAGGAGCCGCCCATGACGCGGCCGGGGGCGCAGGTGGTGCTGCGGATGGCGGTCAGGTCGCAGCGCGGGTCCGCCGGATCGGCGCCATCGGCAACCCATTCCCAGAGATTGCCGACCATGTCGTAGAGGCCGGCTGGATTGGCGGGGCTCGAGGCGGTGCGCGCTGCGGCGATCCCGTCGTCGCCGGCACCACAGCCCCAGCAGATGGGCTGGCTGTCGGCCACGGCCTCGGGCCAGGTCACCGGACCGGCGGTGCCATAGAGCGCGGCCTGCTGCCACTCGCTGGCCGAGGGCAGCCGGTAGTCGACGCAGGGCGCATCGGCGCCGGCCTTGGTGCCGAGCCAGGTGACGAAATCGAGGGCGTCGAGCCAGGTCATGTTGCCGGCGGGCCGGTCACCGCGGCCGAACCCGTCATCCGGGAGGTAGCGGTGACAGGCGCTTTCGCGGAAGCAGGCGTCCCACTGAGCATAGGTGATTTCGGTGCTCGACAGGGCGATCGGCGTGCCGGTGGTGCCGGGCAGCTCGACCATGGTCGGGCAATCGACGCAGGCGAGGAACTGATTGGAGTCAAGCCGCGCGGCCTTGGCGGCGAGCAGCGCCTGCGGCTCGCTCAGACCGGACTCGGCGGCGGTGTTGGCGCCGTTGGGATTGAGGAAGATGAAATCGCCCGGGAGCGCGTAGTCGATATGCTCGGTGGCGGGCAGATCGGGGCGCGGGTTCGCCGGTGCGGTGACCTTGGGCAGCACGGCAAAGACCGGATCGTTGGCGTGGCCGGCGAGCCGCGTGGCGCGGGCAACGCGGGCGCGCACGAACTGGGCGATCTCGGTGCCCAGCACCAGCCCGTCGCCGTCGAGATCGGCGGCGCCGCCCAGCGCATCGACCACGGCCGTAGCAAAGGGATTGTCGAGATCGGGCACGGTCTGACTGGCGTTGCCGGCGGTGAGGATCAACCGCGCATTGTGGGCGAGGAGATCGAGCGTCCAGGCCGCGGTGTCCTTGCTCAGCGCCAGCGCGGGCTTGCCGGCGAGGATGCTGTCGAGGGCACGGGTCGGCTCGGGCAGCATGGCGCCCGAAAAGCAGGAGTCGAAGAAGAGAAAGATGTGCTGCGCGGCGACCGAGGTCAGCGCGGCGGACAACTCGTGCACCGAATAGCCGTTCTCGACGCTGCCGCCCTGCGGGGCGCCGGCGTCGGAGGCGATGAGGTAGCCATCGGCATTGGGGGATTTGGGGTCGGAATAGCCATGAGTGGCGATGTAGATGACGAGGCGGTTCTGCGCCTCGTCGCCATAGGCGCGGAAGAAGCTTTCGATGGCGGTCTTGAGGCCGGCGTGATCGAGGCGGCCGACCGGACGCTTGTCGACGAGGGTAAAGCCCTGCGCGGCGAGGGCGGCGCGGACTTTTGCGATCTCGGGGGCGACACCGCCCAGATCGTGCCAGCCGGCATTGTCGAAATCGGAGATGCCCAGCACCAGGGCGAAAGAATGCTTGGGGTCGAGCTGCTCGGCGATGGCGAGGCGGGTTGCGAGGCGCTCGGAATCGGTGACGACGGGAGCAACGCCCAGTGCCGATGACAGGGCGGCGGCGAGCCAGACCAGGGAGAGGACAAGACTAGACCAGCGCATCGATCCCTCCCCGTTCGTTCACGGTCTCGCCGGCGCGACCCAGCGCCGCTGCCGAGGCGGTGCGATCGAGCGCGACGTGGATGCGCCATGCGGCGCCGAGGATGGCGGCGAGGCGCGGCGCTGTCGTCTCGTTGCGTCGAAGGTGAGCGGCAGTGTCATCGAGGACAAGCTCGAGCGCGATGCCGGAGTGGAGCAGCGTCTCGGCGAGCGTGATCATCTCGGGCCGATCCAGCGACAGGACGACGACCGGGATTTGCGTCTGGGGTGTCGGCGCGAAGTTCTGGAGCAGCGTCGCGACAGCGGCGGCGGCGAGCGGTGCCGGCGCGGCGATTCTGCGTTCGCGCACCAGGGTTTCGCCGGCCAGCGCCGCCATGGGAATGAGGCTGGCGACCTCGTCACGGTCCTTCTGCTTGATCGGCTCGGCGAGCTGATCGTAAGGGATCATGTCAGGATGGAGCAGTCTCCGGTCATCGCGGAGCGGGCCGTACTGCCAGCCGGCGAGCGCCTTGGCGGCCCACCAGCGCTCGTGGGCGAGGCGGGCGAGGGTTGCGGTCTCCGCGGCGGACAGGGCGGCTGTCCCCTGCCCGGGCTTTGACATTGCGAAGATCGTTGCGAGCTTGAAATCCATCTGGTCGGCGACATTGCGGTTGTCGTCGCGGACGGCTTCGGGAAGATGTTCCCACTCGGCTTCGGCGGGGGCGGTGCCGAAAGCGTCGCCGCGCGCTTCGCGCTGGGCAGCGACGAACAGCGCGTGGACGGCGCGGGCGCGTCGATCCATCAGTTGCGCCAGGGCGTGCGCGTCGGCGAGATCTGGCTCGGCGGCAATCCGGATCATACCGGTGGTGCCGAGGGGACGGTCGCTCGCGCCATAAACGACGATCGGCGGCACCGGCTGGCCGAGACGGACCAAGGCCTCTTCGCAGGCCAGTGCGATGGCTTCGGCCTCTTCGGGAGTCGCGCCGACGCAGTGCAACGCGTGCAAAGGCGGGTGATCGAGGACGATGCCGCCGATGGCGCGATCGAGGCCGCCAGCGGCGCTGGCGAGGGCCGTCGCGACCTCGACCTCGGCTGCCTGGGTCGCCAGCAGCCGCTCGAGCGTGCCGGCGGTGAAATCGGCGGAACCGGTGCGGAGGATCGTGATCAGCGGGCGGCCGGATTCGAGCCCAAAGCCCTGGCGGACGATATCGAGCGCTGCCGCCTGGAGGCCCTCGCCGGTACCGCAGAGCGCAATGTGGACGCGCGGCGGGCCGTCGAGGGTATAGCGGCCGGACATGGCGGCGGCCATGCCGCGTCGGGTCTGCAGATGACTGAGCGAGACCACCGAGAGCGGGCGACCGAGCCGCTCGGCGCGGCGCCGCAGCGGATCGGACGAGAGCGCACGCACCGCGCCCTGTTCGAGCCGCAGCAGCACTTCGCCGCTGCCCGGGCGATCGAGGGCCGCTTCGGCGATGGCGACGTTGCTGAGATCGTTGCCGGTGACGGCAGCGACGAGTTTGGCGCGCGCCGCGCCGAGCTGCGCCATCTGGCGGGCAAGGGTTCGCGCGTGCAGCAGGCGGATCTCGGCGAAGGGTCGCGCACGGGCGAGCTCGGCGAGGGCGGCGCGGTCGGGCGCGAGATAGACGGTGCCGGCGAAGCGGTCGTGGCGGCGGGCAAGCCCGGCCAGATCATCGGCAGTGCCGGCGAGCAGCACATGGCCACCGCGAGTGCGGAACCACAGGAGCCGCAGTTCGCGGCCGAGGGTTTCCCACAGGACCATGAGGGCGAGCAGAACGAGCAACACGCCGGCGGTGCGGACGCCGAGCCAGAGCAGGGTCTCGGCCGCGGCATCGGCGGTGTAGCAGGCGGTGGTGCCGACATGACCGATGAGGTCGAGGGCTTGGCCTGCGTGTTGCCGCCAGGTCCACAGTTCGTCGCCGGGCAAGGGTGGCGGGGCGCAGGCGGACAACGCCCACAGCACAGCGGCAAAGCCGGCGACCGCAACAAGTGCGAGCAACGCGAGATAGAGGGCGAGGCGGCGGACGTTCACGGCAGAGCTGTTCCCCAACCGGGGCAACATGGCATGGTGGGTGGGGAAGTAAAATGGCGGGATTTGGGGTTTTGGCGAGAGGGTTTACGGCGATTGCGGGGCTGCTGGCGCTGCTTTGGTGGGTGGCCGCGGCGGTCGCCGCCGACAACCCGTACCTGCCGGCGCGGGAGGCGGCGCCGCTGCTCGCGGCGATTGCCCGGGAGAAGCCGGAATTCGTGGTGCCGCAGAGGGTTACCGGGATCATCGTGCCGCATCACCTTCTGGCGATGGATTTGATCGCGCGGGGGTACTGGGCGGCGTCGGCCGGGCATTACAGCCGGGTGATCGTGATCTCGCCGGATCACTTTCATCGCGTAGGTATGGCCTTCGGAACCACAAGGAATGACCTAGAAACGGTGTTCGGAGCGGTCAAATCCGATGCCGCGGGGGTGGCGGCGCTGCTGACCCATCCGGAGCTGGTCGAAGCGCTGCCCGATGTCGACCATGAACACGGGATCATGGTCGAGGCGCCGTTCATCCGGCACTTCTTCCCGGAGGCCGAGGTGATCCCGATCCTGGCTTCGGTGAATGCCGGTCCAGCCGAGTGGCGGGCGATGACCGAGCTGCTGAAGCCGCTGGTGACGCCGACGACGCTCGTGGTGCAATCGACGGATTTCTCGCACTACCGGCCGCTGGCGGAGGCTTTGGCGCGCGACCAGGAGTCGCTGGCGGCGATCGCGACGGGTGACCCCGAGCAGATGGTGCCGCTGTTGCAGCCGTCGCATCTCGACAGCAAGGCGGCCGGCTATATCCAGCTGGCGCTG
>JANXSI010000613.1 GCA_025352765.1 Devosia sp.
ACCGCCCCGTGAGGCTGCGCTTCACAAGCCAAGGCGGGGTCTCTATATAGCGCCACCGGATTGAAATTCGCCGAGGGGACCCCGCATGGCCGGCCATTCACACGCCAAAAACATCATGTTCCGCAAGGGCAAGAGCGACGCCGTGCGCTCGAAGGTGTTTTCCAAGCTCGCCCGAGAGATCACCGTCGCCGCAAAGCTCGGCGTTCCGGACCCCTCGATGAACGCCCGGCTGCGCCTCGCGGTGACCAATGCCCGCCAGCAGTCGATGCCGCGCGACAACATCGAACGCGCGATCAAGAAGGCGATTGGCAGCGACGGCGAGAACTACGAGGCTATCCGCTATGAGGGCTACGGCCCGGGCGGCATTGCGCTGATCATCGAGACGCTGACCGACAACCGCAACCGCACCGCCTCGAACGTCCGCTCGACGCTCTCCAAGAATGGCGGCGCCCTGGGCGAAACCAACTCGGTCGGCTTCATGTTCGACCATGTCGGTGAGATCGCCTATCCGGCGTCGGCCGGTAGCGCCGACAAGGTGATGGAAGCGGCCATCGAGGCGGGTGCCGACGACGTCGAGAGCGATGACGACGGCCACTGGATCTACACCAGCTTCGAGGGCATGGGCGAAGTCGCGGCAGGGCTCGAGAAGGCGCTGGGCGAGGCCGAGTCGGTCAAGGCGATCTGGCGGCCGCAGAACACCATCGCCGTCGATGCCGAAAAAGGTGCGTCAGTGCTCAAGGTCATCGGCCTGCTCGAAGAGGATGACGACGTGCAGAACGTCTATGCCAATTTCGAGATGAGCGACGCCGACATGGCCAAGCTGGACGCCTGAAATTGGACAAGGGACGTCTCGAGGCGTTCAGCGATGGCGTGATCGCGGTGATCATCACCATCATGGTGCTGGAGCTGCATCCGCCGCACGAGGCGGCCTGGGGTGCGCTGCTCGAGGTCGCGCACCCGTTCTTCGCCTATGTCCTGAGTTTCATCTACATCGGCATCTACTGGAACAACCACCATCACATGTTCCAGGCGGTTGAGCATGTGAACGGCCCGGTGCTGTGGGCCAACAACTTCCTGCTGTTCTGCCTGTCGATTGTGCCGTTCGCGACGAACTGGATGGGCGAAAGCGAGTTCGCAATGGTGCCGACCATCTTCTACGGCATCGTCATGTTCCTGCCGGGTCTTGGCTACTTCGTGCTCGCCAACACGCTGGTGAAGCTGCACGGACCCGACTCGACGCTCGCAAGGGCGATGGGGCGGGGTAAAAAGGAATGGCTCTCCCTCGTCCTCTACGCGCTGGGTATCGCCGGGGCGTTCGTCCACCCCTTCATCGCGTTCGGCTTCTACATGGCGGTTGCCGCCATGTGGCTGATCCCCGACCAGCGGATCGAACGGCAGTTGGGCAGCTAGGCGGCGATCCCCAGCTTGTCAGATTCGACAAGGGCGATGGCAATTCGGTCACGCCCCAGTTCTTTGGCCAGGTAGAGCTGGTGATCGGCCAGACGGAACAACTGAGCAAAGGGCAGTTGGTCCGAGAATACGGCACCGCCGACACTCACCGACAACCGATGCATCGCCCCAGCGGGCGCAAACCGGGCACTGCCGACCGCCTGACGGATACGCTCGGCGACGCTCTCGGCCTGTTCGGGGTTGGCATCGGGCAGGAAGACTCCGAACTCCTCGCCGCCGATACGTCCGACCAGATCGGGCTCTCGCACCATGGCCTTGATCGAGTTGGCGATGGCGATCAGCGCCTGGTCGCCGCTGTCGTGGCCGAAGCGGTCGTTCACGGTCTTGAAGTTGTCGGCGTCGATGATCAGCAGTGCTCCCCTGGCGCGCTCGTTCTGGTCTCGCAGTCGACCTAGGTTAGCCTCGACCAGCGCCGAGAACGCCGAGCGGTTCATGACCTGCGTCAGGCCGTCCGTTGCGGCGTAGACCGCCAAGCGGTGGTGCGCGATGGCGAGTTCGCGCAGCTTCATCGAAAAAAACAGGAGGAGAGGAACGGCCAGGACGGTCGGGACCATGATGTCGAGGATAAACGACTGTAATCGTTGGGCCTCGTTCATGCCCTGAAAGTTGAACGAGTCTGCATAGACGGCGACCGCGATGCAGATCGTCGTCCCCAGCAGGGTCGTCGCGACAACGCGACCCCAGCTTTCGGGGGATAGATTCAGTCTCATCGGACCCACCCCTGCTACCTGCTCACTCAAGGCCAAGAGTATGGGGCTCAACGATTGAGAATGTGCTGACGTTCGTACTTACGGTTTTATCAATTCAGGCCCCTCTCACAATCGTTGCCGTTTTGTTCACATCCGGCTTGGTACCGTGGCGCTGGACGTTTATGCAGGGACATGACGAAAATGGTGCGAATCATCGGCATCGACCCGGGCCTCAGGCGATGCGGCTGGGGCATCATCGAGAGCGAAGGAAACCGCCTTCGCTTCGTTGCCTGCGGGACCCTGACGCCGCCGATCGAGCTGTCGCTGGCCGAGCGGCTGTCGCATCTGCACGCGGGGCTGAGATCGTTGATTGAACTCCACCGTCCCGAGGAAGCTGCGGTCGAGGAGACATTCGTCAATGCCGGGCCTCGCTCGGCGCTGCAATTGGGCCAGGCGCGCGGTGTGGTCCTGATGACGCCGGCCTTAATGGGCCTCAAGGTGGGCGAATACGCCGCCAATCTCGTCAAGAAATCCGTGGTCGGGACCGGCCACGCCGAAAAGACCCAGGTGCAGCTGATGGTCAAAACGCTTCTGCCAACGGCCGACTTCAAGGGAGCCGACGCGGCCGACGCTCTGGCGATCGCCATCTGCCACGCCAATCACCGGACATTCGCCGCGCTGCGGGTCAGCGCATGATCGGCAAGCTCAAGGGATTGATCGACGGGTTCGGCGACGATTTCGTCCACATCGA
>JANXSI010000625.1 GCA_025352765.1 Devosia sp.
GCACTGATCGGCGACATGGCCTCGATGGAGGGTGCGCGTCCGGCCGAAAACAACAATTCGGCGGGTCAGCGGCGGCTTCCGGTCAGTTCGATCATCGCCAACCGCGCCAACCCGCGGCGGGAATTCGATACCGCGCAGCTCGAAGAGCTGACCAACTCGATCCGCGAAAAAGGCGTGATGCAACCCCTGCTCGTCCGTCCAAGCGAAGATCCGGCGATTTTCGAGATCATCGCCGGCGAGCGCCGCTGGCGCGCGGCGCAGCGCGCCGGCCTCCACGAAGTGCCGGTGATCGTCCGCGAGGTTGACGACAAGGAAGCGCTTGAGCTCGCGATCATCGAGAACGTGCAGCGCGTCGACCTCAATCCGCTCGAGGAAGCGCAGGGCTACGAACAGCTCATCGAGCAATTTGACTATACGCAGCAAGATCTTGCGCAGGTGATCGGCAAGTCGCGCTCGCATGTCGCCAACACCATGCGGCTGTTGAAGCTGCCGCTCGACGTGCGCGATATGGTGAGCCGCGGTGAGTTGACTGCCGGCCACGCCCGGACCCTGATCACGGCCGAAGATCCGATGGCGCTGGCCAAGAAGATCATCGAATCGGGCCTTTCGGTGCGCGAAGCCGAGGTGCTGAGCCAGCGAGGCGTCGCACCGAAGGCCGCCGGCACGCCGAAGCCGCCGCGCGACGCCGACACGGTCGCCCTCGAAAAGCAGCTTTCTGACGCGCTGGGGTTGAGCGTTGCGATCGACCACAGCGACAAGGGCGGCGGCAAGGTCGAAATCCGCTACCGGACGCTCGAGCAGCTCGATTCGATCCTCGCCAAGCTGGTCGGCTGACGCCGCCTGGCCCTCGCTAGTGCTGCGCCGCCATCTGGGCGAGCGCCAGAAACACCCGCCGCGTCAGGGTTTCGGCCCGTCCGTAGTTCTTGCGGGTGTCGCCGACAGCCTGGTGCAGTCGTTCACCGGCAATCGACAGTGACGCGTCGCTCCACAGCCTGACTTGCTGTTCGAGCGAGGCTTTGCGGGAAAAATGCGGTTTCGGCCGCGCTCCTTCGAGTACGTCGCGCGGCGCTGTGCCGGCGTCGACGATCGTGCGCCAGCGCCGCAACTGCGCAAAATGCTGGGTCACGGCGGCGAGCAATTGCTGCGGATTGACCGCGGCCGCCAATGCCCGGCTCAGCGCCGCGTCGAGCCGCTCGGCGTGACCGGTTCCGATCGCGTCGGCCACCTCGTCCAGCACCAGCGCCGCGTTATCGGCGCAGAGGACCAGCACGTCGTCGCGCGTCAGAACCTTCGATTGCGCGGCATAAAGCACCAGCTTTTCGAGTTCGCGCCGGGTGATTTCACGATCATTGCCGAGCGTGTCGCGCAATGTCGTTGCCACATCCGGCTCGGCGCGGATCCCGGCCTGCGAGAAGCTCTCGTTGATGAGCCGCAAGATGGTTTCGTCGCTGTCGGCATAGCAGGGCAGCGCCCGGCCGGTCTTGGCCGCCTCGACCTGGGCGCGCAGTGCATCGCGCGGCAGCAGGTTTCCGGCTTCGAGCACCACAATCGCCCCCGCCGGGTCTTCGATCAGTTCACTCAACGGTACGGCAAGCGACTTTCCGGCGCCGCGCACCCGCACGACGCGACGTTCGCCGAACAGCGACGCGGTCTTGGCCTCGACCAGCAGCCGGCCCGGATCGCCATCGAGCTCGCTGCCATCGAGGGTGACGAGACCCATGTCGTCTACGCCGCTGCCGGCGTAGTGGCGGACCAGCTTCTGTGCCGTTTCCCGGACCAGGCCGCTGTCGGGGCCATAGACCAGGAGGACGCCGGCCTCGAGGTCCGGCCGGCGCAGAAAGCGCTCGACCTCGTGCGCCTTGAGGGCGGTCACTTGCTCAGCGCGGAGAGGACCTGCAGGCGGATAGTCTCCGCAAGCGATTTTGCGCCCCGCTCCTGCGCTTCCTTGAGCGCCTGCTGGTTCGAAAACACCTGCCCGCCATTGACGAACTCTTCGGTCACCGAGCGGCTGCCCTGGAAAATGACGCGTCCGTCGACCGCAACCACGCTGACAATGGCCGTCACCGTGGTCTGCCGCGAGGCGACCGTGGTCGTCGCCGAACTGGTGTCGGTGGAGGGCGAGGTCGCGGTCGCGGTGACGGTAACGGTCGGCACATCGCCGCTCGACTTGCCGAGCTTCAGCGCCAGATCCTGATAGATCACCTGCTCGAGCCGCGTCGACGGCGTCGCGTATTTCACGGCGACCGTGTGCGCACCGAGCCCTGCGTCGCTGTAAACCGGGGTGAATCCGGTGCAGGCAGCGAGGGCCGGCACAAAGGCCAAGGCCAGGAAAACACTAGCAAATCGTGCCGCGCGGCTAGATGACGACATTCACGATCCTGTCGGGCACGATGATGATCTTCTTGGGGGCCTTGCCATCCAGCATGCGGGCAATGCCGTCGAGAGACAAGACCTCCCGCTCAATATGCTCGCGTGCGGCGCCGATCGGCAGTGTGATCTCGTCGCGGCGCTTGCCGTTGACCTGGACCGCGATCACCACCGAGGAATCGACCAGCAGCGCCGGATCGATCTCGGGCCAGCCGGCATCGGTGACCATGCCGGTCTTGCCCAAGAGCGCCCAGCAACTCTCGCCCAGGTGCGGCATCATCGGGGTGATCACCTGCACCAGCATCTCGACGGCCTCGCGCAACGCTGCCGCACCATTGGCGCTGGGCCCCGCCTCGAGCGTTGCCGCGAACTTCACCAGGCCATTCGTCAACTCGTAAATCTGGGCGACGCCCCGATTGAAGCGCAGCCCCTCGATGTCGTCGCCGATGGTCTTGACCGCCCGGTGGACCAGTTTGCGCACCGCTTCGATATCCGCTGGCGAGGTGACGCCGGTCGACGGCAAACCGCCGAGTTCGATCGCTTCGTTCACCAGGCGCCAGACGCGCTGCTGGAAGCGGCTCGCGCCCTCGATGCCGGCCTCGGTCCACTGCACGTCCCGCTCGGGCGGCGAGTCCGACAGCATGAACCAGCGCGCTGTGTCCGAGCCATAGGTGCGAACGATCTCGTCGGGATCGACGACGTTCTTTTTCGACTTGCTCATCTTTTCGATGGCGCCGATCTCGACTGGGGCCCCGGTGGCGGTCTGGACGGCGCGACGCGCCTCGCCCATGCCCTCGAGGGTCACGTCGGCCGGCAACATCCAGTCGCCGTTGAGGTCCTTGTAGGTCTCGTGCACCACCATGCCCTGGGTGAACATGCCCTTGAACGGCTCATCCATGCCCAAATGATGGGTCTTGTGCATCGCCCGGGTGAAGAAGCGGCTATAGAGAAGATGCAAAATAGCGTGTTCTACCCCGCCGATGTACTGGTCTACCGGCAGCCAGGAATCCGCCACGCCCGGGATTGTCGGCTCATCAGCATGCGGGGCGGTAAAGCGGGCGAAATACCACGACGAATCAACGAAGGTGTCCATCGTGTCGGTCTCGCGGCGCGCCGGCTTGCCGCAGACCGGGCAGGCCACGTGCTTCCACGTCGGATGGTGGTCGAGCGGGTTGCCGGAGCGGTCGAACGTGACATCGTCAGGTAACTTAACGGGCAGATCTGCGACCGGAACCGGCACGGCGCCGTGCACTTCGCAATGGATCACCGGGATCGGGCAACCCCAGTAGCGCTGGCGCGAAATGCCCCAGTCGCGCAGGCGATAGTTGGTCTCGACGACACCTTGCGGTCGGGCGCCGATGTGGCGCTCGCCGAAGTAGCGGGCAATCTCGCGCTTGGCCGCGTCGATGGGCAGACCATCGAGAAACTCCGAATGATAGATGGTGCCGGGCCCAACATAGGCCTCGTCAGCAATGGCAAAGTCCTCGCGGTCGACGTCGGGCGGCAGAACCACAGGCGTGACGCCGAGACCATATTTCCGGGCGAAGTCGAGGTCGCGCTGGTCGTGCGCGGGGCAACCAAAGATGGCTCCGGCGCCATACTCCATCATCACGAAATTGGCGATCCAGACCGGAAGAGTCTCGCCCGCCTTGACCGGATGCCTGACCGTGAGTCCGGTCGGCAGGCCGAGCTTCTCAGCCTTTTCTAGCGCTTCGGTCGCCGTTCCCATCCGATGAAACTCGTCGATGAACGCGCGGATGGTCGGGTCGGCGGCAGCGAGTTCGATCGCCAGCGGATGGTCGGGTGACAGCGCAAGGAAGCTCGCCCCGAAAATCGTGTCCGGGCGGGTCGTGAAGACCTCGATCTCTTTCTTGGGCGAAGGCATGCCCCGCAGAACCGCCGTCAGCTTCTCGCTGTCGACCAGTTCGAACAGCAGGCGCATGCCTTCGGACTTGCCGATCCAGTTGCGCTGCATGGTGCGCACCTTCTCGGGCCAGCCCTCGAGGCCGTCGATGGCCGCCAGCAAATCCTCGGAATAGTCGGAAATCTTCAGGAACCACTGGGTCAGCTCCCGCTGCTCGACGATGGCGCCCGAGCGCCAGCCGCGGCCGTCGATCACCTGCTCGTTGGCGAGCACGGTTTCGTCGACCGGGTCCCAGTTGACCTTGGACTTCTTGCGCGCCACGAGGCCCGCCTCGAGGAAATCGAGGAACAGCATCTGCTGGCGGTGGTAATAATCAACGTCGCAGGTGGCGAATTCGCGCGTCCAGTCAAAGCTCAGGCCCATGGCCTTGAGCTGCTTCCGCATGGCGTCGATATTGGCATAGGTCCAGATCTTGGGGTGGCTGCCGGTCTGCTTGGCGGCATTTTCCGCCGGCAGGCCGAAGGCGTCCCAGCCCATCGGATGCAGGACGTTGAAGCCC
>JANXSI010000672.1 GCA_025352765.1 Devosia sp.
GCCTATCTCGACGGGATCGCCGCCGCGAGCGGGAACTCCGGCGCCGCCTGAGCATTCGGCTCCGGTCCAACCGGAGTTCTTCCCATGCAGCTCAACGACACGATCGCCCTCGTCACAGGCGCCGGCTCGGGGCTCGGCGCCGCCGCGGCGCTGGCGCTCGCCGAAGCGGGGGCCGATCTGGTGCTGGTCAGCCGCACCAAGGACGAGCTCGACAAAGTGGCGCGGCAGGTCGAGGCTAGGGGCCGAACGGCGATGGTCTATCCGGCCGACACCGCCGACGCGGCGGCGATGGCTGAGCTGTTCGACGCCATCAAGCAGCGCTTCGGGCGGCTCGACGCGGTGTTCGCCAATGCCGGGGTCAACGGCGTGTGGGCGCCGATCGACGAACTGACGGTCACGGAATGGGACGACACCATGCGGATCAATCTGCGCGGCACGTTCCTCACCGTGCATCACGCGGTGCCGCTGATGAAGGACCGCGGCGGCTCGATCGTCATCACCTCCTCGATCAACGGCACGCGCACCTTCACCACCGCGGGGGCCAGCGCCTACGCGACCAGCAAGGCCGGCCAGCTCGCCCTGGGCCAGATGCTGGCGCTGGAGCTGGCGCGCCACCGCATCCGGGTCAACGTCGTTTGCCCGGGCGCCATCGAGAGCGATATTTCGGACAATACCGAGCAGCGCGACACCGAGGAGGCCAAGGTGCCGGCGAAATACCCGGAAGGCACGGTGCCGCTGACGCGGGGCGAGCCGGGCCGGGCCGAGGACGTCGCCGATCTCGTGGTGTTTCTCGCCAGCGACAAGTCCAAGCACATCACCGGCACGCCGGTCTGGATCGATGGCGGACAGTCGCTCTTGGTCTAGGCCTTGAGCTTGTCGTGCGGCACCAGCGCGCCGCGATGGCCGATGACGATGGCCGCGAGGCTGTGCGCGGCCTCCGCCGCTTCGATCGGCGAGGCGCCACCGGATCGGGCGGCCAGATAGGCGCCGTTGAAACTGTCGCCGGCGCCGGTCGGATCGACGCTCACTGCGCCGGGTCTGGGGGCGACCCAGCCGCTCGATTCGCGGGAGGCGACATAGGCCGGCTCGGCGCCGTTCTTGACCACCACTTCCTCGGCGCCCCAGCTGAGATAACGTTCGGCCACGGCCTCGGGTGAGGCGTCGCCGAAGAGCGCCGCTTCATCCGGAAAGGTCGGCAGCACGATGTCGGCGACAATCGCGGCGGCGGCGATGGTCGAGCCCATGACCCTCGGCGAGGTCCAGAGTGCCGGCCGCTCGTTGGGATCGAAGGCGACGCGGGCACCGCCCTTTCGGGCGAGATGGATGGCTTTGAGCAGCTTGCCGCGGCTGCGGGGGGCGAGGATCGCGAGGCTGATGCCGGAAAAATACGCGATGTCGGCGCCGGCCAGTGCCTCGTCCAGAACCCCGGGGACATCGGCCATGGCCTTGGCGGCGGACTGGCCCCGCCAGTAGGTGAAGTGGCGGTCGCCATCGGCCTGGTGGATCAGGTAGAGGCCGGGACGGCGGTTGGGCACCTTCTGGATGTGGCCGGTGCCGATGCCGGCGTCGGCAAAGAACTGCGCCATCTGCTGCGAGTAGAGGTCGTCGCCGAGCGCGGTGACGTAGTCGACGGCCCAGTCATCGCCCAGCCGGGCGCGGGCATACCAGGCGGTGTTGAGGGTGTCGCCGGCATAGCCCAGCCGGTAGAGGCCATCGCTCGCCTCCGACATCTCGACCATGCACTCGCCGACGCTCACGAACCGTTTCATGCCACTCGCTCCATCGGCTCGCTTATGCCGAGGATCGGGCGCGGCGGCAACAGCCGGGCGCTACTGCAGCTTCAGGCCGTCGGCGGCGCTGTAGCTGCCGATGGTGGTGCCGCTCTGCGCGTCGACGACCTCGATGGTCACCGGCTGCGCCGAGCCGGCCTGGACATAAGCATGCGCCGCGGCAATGAACTGCTGTTGGAGGCTCGTATCGAGGCCGCGGAACAGCGCGGTGACGCCGACCTTGGGCGGCGTGCCGAGGGCTTCGACGCCGGTGAAGACGCCCTGGCCGATCAGCCGCAGCAACAGGTCCTTGCGCTCGGCCTGACTCATGGTGTCGGGCTCGATGACCGCGACGCCGGGGGCGGACGAGGCCGGCGCCGACGATGCCGGCGATTCCGGCTGTGACGCGGCGGCAGCGGCTTCGGACGGCG
The DNA here is from genome assembly GCA_025352765.1 of Devosia sp. GTDB lineage: Bacteria > Pseudomonadota > Alphaproteobacteria > Rhizobiales > Devosiaceae > Devosia_A. The sequence goes on from JANXSI010000672.1 coordinate 2,201, forward strand.
CGGCCGATCCGGCCGACGCGGGGGCTTCCGACGAATCGGCAGCGGACGAGACGGACGCCTCGCTCGGCGGTTGGCTGGTATCGGGGGTGGAGGCCGGCTGCGTCAGGGCGCGGGAGACCAGGAAGATGCCCAAAATCGCCAGCAATACAGCGGCGAGGATACCCCATCCCATCAGCCGGCGCGTTGCGCTCGCTTTTCTTCTTGCCACTCAGTCACACCCAGCCCACTTGCCCTCACGGGCGCGTGCTAGAGCAACACCACCTCTTTGTCGAGATTGGGACGGCCCGGCGCGGCATCGTGGCGGTGCGGCGCACCCTGTGGAAGCGGGGCCCGGATGGTCTCCGGGCCCCGGTCTGCCTTACTTCTTGATCGTGATGCGGCCATCGACCTTGACGTCGATGGTCTTTTTGGCCGCGATGTAGGCGATGACGTCGGACGCCATCAGATGCGCGGCTTCCGCCGAGATCAGCACCTTGCCCTTGCCGAAGGCGGTGTAGCCGTCGCCGCCGCCCAGCATGTAGTCGTTGGTCGCGACCTTGTAGGTGCCGGCGGGATCGAGCGGTTTGCCGTTGATCTCGACCGTCACGACGCGGGCCCCGGGGGCCTTGGTGAGATCGGCGGCAACGACGATGCCCGAAACCTGCGGGAAGCGTCCGGCGCCCTTTTCGGCCTGGCTGAAGCCGTTTTCGAGCGCCGCCAAGAGGTCGGTGCCGCTCAGTTCGACGACGGTGGTCTTGTTGCCAAAGGGCAGTTCGGTGAACACGTCCTTGCGGGTCAGCACGGTGCCGACCGGATAGACCTTGTCGCCGCGGATGCCGCCGCCATTGGTGAGCGCGACGTCGGCGCCAGTCTCGGACCTGATGGCGTCGGCAATGAGGTCGCCCATGGCACTTTCCTCGCCGCGGACCACGGCGCGCTGCGAGTTGAGCTCATTGGTGCTGGTGCCGATCTGGACGTCGAGTTCGGCGCTGAGCTTGGTGGCGAGCTTGTCGACCACGGTCTGGGTCTCGGGGTCGGGGGTAACGGTTGCGGTATCGAGGATGCGGAAGTTCGGCGAGAAGGCGACGCTGCGCTTCTTGTCGCCCTCGGCCGGGGTCACTTTGACGTTGAGGTCGACGATGGGCAAATAGTTGGCCTCGGTCGAGGTCTCGACATAGGCGGTGATGCCGTCCCAGCCCATGCGCAAATCATGGTCGTGGCCGGAGACGATCAGGTCGAACTTGTGCGCCGCCTGCAGCGCGTAGTCCTGTTCGTGGCCGGCGTGCACGACGCCGATGACGATGTCGGCGCCGGCGTCGCGGGCCTTCTGCGCGGCATCGAGGGCGGTGGCGACGGTGGGGTCGAACTTCCAGTCCTTGGTGGTTGCAAGCTCGGGGGTCTCGTCGAGCTGGACGGGCACCAGCGCCACCTTGACGCTGCCGAACTCCTTCATCACGACGTCATGGCCGACGCCATCGACGGGCTTGCCGTCCGGGCCTTCGATGTTGATCGCGGCCCAGGGATATTTCGACTGCTTGACGCGCTCGAGGAAGACCTCGGGGCCGAAATCGAATTCGTGGTTGCCGGGAACGGCGAGGTCGAACGGCACGACATTGGTCAGTTCGATGGTGTTGCTGCCCTGGTCGAGACCGGAGAGCAGCGAGGGGGAGATCATGTCGCCGTCGAACACGTAGAGCGTATTGGGATTGGCGGCCTTTTCGGCCCGCGCCACGGCGTTGAGTCGGGCGAAGCCGCCGCGCACCTTGCCAGTCTCGAAGGCGTAGATGTCGCCGACGCCGACCACGGTGATCTTGACGTCTTCGGCCAGCACCGGGGCCGCCGCCAGCGTCGCGCTCGCCGCAACGCCGAGCAGGGCGGCTGCACCCAGCCGCATCAATGTGGATTTCATCGTGAATCTCCCTGAGGATTAAGCCTGTTCGGAAACGCTCACGCCCGGTCGCCCGCACGCGCCTGCTGGGAGTTAAGACCATCCGGCGGTCGCTTTCCAGTGTCAGCGGTTTAGCCGCGCCAGATGGCAGCGATGCGACGGCTGCCGGGCGAGCGGACGCGTCGTGCGCGTCGTTGGCCCTCAGAGGGCGGCCGTCTCCTGTCGCCAAATGGAGGGCGCGGCGCCGAGACTGCGCTTGAAGGCGCGGCTGAACGCCTCCTCGGAGCCGTACCCGACTTCGGCGGCGATGGCGGCGATGCTGGTCTTGCCCTCGCTCAATAGACCCGTCGCGATCTGCATCCGCCAGCGGGCGAGATAGTGCATCGGCGGCGTGCCGACGAGCGCGCTGAAGCGTTCGAACAGCACCGAGCGCGACACGCCGACCTCCCGTGCCACGTCCTGCATGGTCCAGTCGCGGGCGGGCGATGCGTGCAGCAACGACAGGGCGCGGCCGACCACGGGGTCGCGGAGCCCGGCGAGCCAGCCGGTCTGTTCGGCCGGCAGGGATGCGAGGTGCCGCCGCACCACTTCGATGAACATCAGCTCGCTGAGCTTGGCGAGCACGCTCTCGCCGCCGGACTGCTTTTGCGTCGCCTCCCGCACCGCGAACTGGATGAAGATGCCCAGACCATCATTGCGGTCGGCGGCGTTGCGCGTCGCCACCATCACCGGCGGCAGACTCTCGAGCAGCGGATTGAACGGCTGGGCGTCGCAGGCGAGGAAACCGCAGACGAGCCGCGCGGGGGCGCCGCTGTCGCCGCCAAGATCGAGCACGAAGGGGAGCTGGTTGCGCGCCGCTTCCTCGAGCGGGCTGCGCACCGCGGGATCGACCCGCATATCCGGCTCGCTCGACAGGACGTGCGGGTCGCCATTGGTGAAGACGATCACATCGCCGGTCTCGAGCCGAACGGTTTCGCCGCCGACGCGGCGCGCATAGGCCGAGCCTTCGGTCACCACGTGATAGGCGATGAGGTGCCTGGCGCCGGGCAGGATGCGCGGCAGCACCTCGTCGCGGGGCGCCTGCTCGGCCACCCACGGCGTTGTGGCGCGGACATCGAAGAACGTCGCTCCAGTCAGCCGCACGCGCTTCAGGACATCGGACAGCGCATCGGCGCCCATGACTGGTCTCCTCGGTTTTCGGCGCCCGGTCGCGATCCGGACGCGCAGTCAGATCTTGCCGACGCCCGATCATTCAAGCGCGTCGCCGGCCGGATTATCACCACCGCAGTTGCAGCGGCAACGGCATCGAGAGCCCCGGCGATTGCTGACACCGGGGTGCGCTCGGCACCGCCATCAGCCCAGACCATAGGAAATCGATTATGAACGCACACAGTACGGATTTGCCCGATTTTGCGGCGATCAAGCAGCGCCAGCAGGCGGCGTGGGGCTCCGGCGACTATGCCGTGGTTGGCACCACGCTGCAGATCGTGGGCGAACAGCTTTGCGAGGCCGTGGACCTCCGCAGCACCGAGCGCGTGCTCGACGTTGCGGCCGGCAATGGCAACGCGACGCTCGCCGCGGCCCGCCGCTTTGCCGATGTCACCTCGACCGCCTACGTCACTTCGCTGCTCGACAACGCCCGGCAGCGCGCCGCCGCGGAACATCTCAACGTCACGTTCCAGCAAGCCGACGCCGAGGCGCTGCCGTTTGCCGACTCCAGCTTCGATGTCGTTCTGTCGACCTTCGGGGTGATGTTCGCCCCCAACCAGCAGCAGGCGGCCAACGAAATGCTGCGGGTCTGCCGCCCGGGCGGCCGGATCGGCCTCGCCAACTGGTCGCCGCAGAGCTTCATCGGGCTGCTGTTCAAGACCATCGGGCAGTATGTGCCGCCGGCGCAGGGCCTGAGGTCGCCGTCGCTGTGGGGAGACGTCGCGCATCTCGAGGCGATGTTCGGGAGTGGCGCGTCGGTTGCCGGGCAGCATCGGAACTTCGTCTTCCGCTATCGCTCGCCGGCGCATTGGGTCGAGGTGTTCCGCACCTATTACGGCCCCGTGCTGAAGGCCTTCGCGGCGCTCGATGCAGAGGGGCGTCAGGGGCTCGAAGCCGACATCCTGGCCCTCCTCGCCAAGTTCAACGTCGCCACCGACGGCACCCTGGTCGCCCCGAGCGACTATCTCGAAGCCGTCATCACCAAAAAGGCCTGAGGGCCGCGGCCCGGCCTTTCCCTCTCCACAACAAGGACAGTCTGAAATGAAACTCGATCGCTATGCCCTCGCCATCGTCGCCGCGTTCGCGATGGCCCCGCTCAGTCTCGCCGCGTTTGCGGCGGAGCCGACGGTGACCCAGCCGGACGCCCTCGCCTGGGCTCCGGCACCGGGCCTGCCGCCGGGCGCCGAGATCGCCGTGCTCTATGGCGATCCGTCCAAGACCGGACCGTTCGCCATCCGGCTCAAGTTCCCGGCCGGGTATCAGATCGCCACCCACTCGCACCCGACGGACGAGCTGATCACGTTCCTGTCGGGCAAGTCACGGATGGCGTTCGGCGAAGCGGCCAAGGAGTCCGATGCGGCGCCGATGCAGCCGGGGGCGTTCATGGACCTGCCGGCGGGCGCCTGGCACAGCCTGTGGATCGACAGCGAGACAGTGGTCGAGCTGCACTCCACCGGTCCGTTCGATACGCACCTCCGCTGACCATTGCGGCGTCGCGGCCTGAGCCGCGGCGCCGTTCTTCCCCGGCGGCTGAGGCAGGCTTAGCTCCGATTCGGAGCCGTGGCGTCGTATTCGCCGTATTCGCAGCCGGCGTGGCCGATGCGGATGGTGTCGACGGGGACCAGCCGGTCCGGAGGGCCGTCGAAAAGGCGGATCTCGCCGCTGGCGGTGCCGCCGTTCCAGAGGCGCGTATGGCGGCGCGTGCCGTCGGGCGCCTGATAGCGCATCAGCAGCATCTCGGCGCGGCTGCAGACGAGGTCGAGTTCCATCCGCGAGCGGGGGGAGGTGGCGATCACCCGCCAGCGATTTTCGGTCGCGCCCTCGTCGAAGGCGAAGGTCACGTGCGTGCCTTCCCAGAAGCGCGAGAAGTTGTAATCGTAGACGCGCCCCTCATAGTTGAGACAGGCGAGCAACTGCTTGGCGAGCGGCACGCCGAGGATCTTGGGCTGGCCGCCGCCGATCTCGACGGCGGAGTTCCGCAGCCGCTTGCCGGTCGTTGCGCTCACCATGTCGCAGCTCGAAATCCACAGCCAGGGCGAGGTGAAATTGCTGCCCCAGTTCTTGTCGGCATAGCCGAAGCTGGCGTCGGGCGTGACGAGGTAGCGCTCGCCGTCGAGCTCGACCCAGCCCTCGTAGGCGGTCTTGATGCCCTGGGCGTGCCAGTACATCTCGAACAGGTTCAGCGCCCGGGCCGGGGCCGAGGCGCCGTAGCCCACCGAGTAGGCGATCTGCTTGTCGGCCCGCAGTTGCCAGCGGAGCGTGCCGACATCGCTCGCCCATTGCGGGTTGGCGGCGGCGTCGGCCGCCGAGACCGCCACCGAGCCCGAGAGGGCGGTTTCGCTCAGCTGGTTCTGGCCCATCCGGACCGACAGCGCCCCCTCGGCAATCTCGACCGCCTGCATGCCGAAATAATTGTGCAGTTGCCGCGCGTCGCTGCCCCAGCAGCCGACCTTGAGCAGCCCGTAGGACGGTTTTGCGCCATCGCCGCCGAACACCGGGTCCGCTGCGGCGAAGGCGGGATTGCAGACGAAGTACTCGATGAAGAACGCCTTCTCTTCACCGGTCTCGGCGTGGCGCGCGGTGAAATTGTGCCACCACCAGTCATAGCCGAGCGCCGCGAGCGGGCCGCGCAGCATGTACTGGTTGCGATCGATGGCGGGGGCGAGCGCGGCCATGGCCCGAGGCCCTAGAGCCGGCCCTCGAAGGCGCGGTCGAAGATTTCGAGGGCGCGTTCCCGGGTGAGTTCGATCGGGTTGCCGCCGGCGGTCGGATCGACGATCGCCATGTCGCCGATCAGCTCGCGCTGTTTTGTGTCGACCTTGAAGTCGGCGAGGATGTGCGGGACGCCGAGCTTCTGGCGCAGCGCCAGGACGGCATTGAGGAACGACTCGAAGTTCGGCTGCAGGCCGCAATAGGCGGCGAGGCGGGCGATCTTGGCCTCGATGGTGTCGCGATTGACCACCAGCACATAGGGCATGAACACCGCATTGGTCATGCCGTGATGCGTGTCGTAGAGCGCGCCCACCGGGTGGCTCAGCGCATGGATGGCGCCGAGGCCCTTCTGGAACGCCGTTGCACCCATGGCGGCGGCGCTCATCATGTTGCCGCGCGCTTCGATGTCGTTGGGGTTGGCGACCACTTTCGGCAAATTCTCGAGCACCAGCCGGATGCCCTCGACGGCGATGCCGTCGGCAAGCGGGTGATAGCCGGGGGCGCAATAGGCCTCGAGGCAGTGGGCGAGCGCGTCGAAGCCGGTGCCCACGGTGATGAAACCGGGCATGCCGACGGTGAGCTCGGGATCGGCGATGACGATTTTTGGCATCATCAGCGGGTGGAAGATCACCTTCTTGGTGTGGGTCGTCTCGTCGGTGATGACGCTGGCGCGGCCGACTTCGGAGCCGGTGCCCGCAGTGGTCGGCACCGCAATGATCGGGAAGATCCCCTTGGGGTCGGCGCGCGTCCACCAGTCGCCGATGTCCTCGAAATCCCACATCGGGCGGGTCTGGCCGGCCATGAAGGCGATGGCCTTGCCGACGTCGAGCCCCGAGCCGCCGCCGAAGGCGATGACGCCGTCATGAAAGCCGGCGCGGAGGATGGCGACGCCGGCATTGACGTTGGCCGAGATGGGGTTGGGCTTCACATCGGCGAACACCCCGACCTCGAAGCCGGCGTCCTTGAGCAACTGGATGGTCTTTTGCGTCACCGGCAGATTGACCAGCCCGGCATCGGTGACCAGGAGCGGCTTCTTGATGCCGACGGACTTCAGCGCCTCGGGCAGCTCGGCAATGCGGCCGGCGCCGAATTTGACAGCAGTGGGGTAGTTCCAGTTGGCTTTGGTGGCCATGATGCTCTCCGGTGGTCACGAACCTCGTTCTTCGACGGGCTCAGGATGAGGTTCTGGGCAGGCTCGGCGGCTTGCTGCCGACCTCATGGTGAGCTTGTCGAACCACGAGGTCGGTACCGCGTCAGACGATCTTGAAGTGATAGCTCTTGGGTTGTGACAGATTGGCGTAGCCGATTTCGCTGAGCGCACCGCCCTTGCCGGTGTCCTTGACGCCGGTCCAGACCAGCGCCGGGTCGAGATAGTCGCAGCGATTGGCGAACACCGTTCCGGTTTCGACGCGGGCGCCGAGTTTGGCGGCCTGGTCGAGGTCCTCGGTCCAGATTGAGGCGGTGAGGCCGTAGGGGCTGTCGTTCATCAGGGTGATCGCCTCGTCGTCGTCGGCCACCTTCATGATGCCGACCACCGGGCCGAAGGATTCTTCCCGCATCACCGCCATCTGGTGGTTGACGTTGGTCAGGACTTCCGGTGCGAGATAGGGCGAGCTTTCCTCGTCGAGGTCGTGCCTGGTGTTGAGGTGCGACTTGGCGCCCTTGCGCAGCGCCTCGAGCGTCTGCCCGCGCACCAGATCGGCGAATTTCGGCGCCGCCATCGGCCCGACGATGGTGTCGGGATCGAGCGGGTTGCCCAGCTTCCAGCCCTTGGCGTTCTCGACGAAGCCCTCGACGAACTTGTCGTAGACATCGGCATGCACATAGATGCGCTCGACGCCGCAGCAGCTCTGGCCGGAGTTGAAGAACGAGCCGTCGACGAGGTTTTCGACGGCGTAGTCGAGTTTGGCGTCGGCCCGCACATAGGCCGGGTCCTTGCCGCCGAGTTCGAGCCCGAGCGTCGCGAAGGTGCCGGCGGCGGCGCGCTCGATGCGCTTGCCGCCTTCGACCGAGCCGGTGAAGTTGATGTGGTCGATCTCGCCCGAGCCGATCAGCTTTTCGGTGTCGGCGTGGTTGAGCACGAGGTTCTGGAACAGCCCGTCGGGGAGGCC
>JANXSI010000677.1 GCA_025352765.1 Devosia sp.
GCCGTCGAGATCACGCTGAACGCCAAGGCCGACCGGGAAAAGAACGTCCTGTTCAACGTCGAGCTGATCTATGGCGGCGTGTTCCGGATGAAGAACATCCCGGAAAAGGACCTGGCGCCGCTGCTCCTCGTCGAATGCCCGAGGCTGATCTTCCCGTTCGCCCGCCAGGTACTGGCGACCATCACCCAGCAGGGCGGCTTCCCGCCGCTGATGATGGAGCCGGTCGATTTCCAGGCGATCTACCTGCAGAACCTCAAATCGCTGCAGGAGGCCCAGGCCGCCCAGACCAATGGCGGCACACCCACCCCGCAGGTCACGAACTAAGGGCATTTCGCCCATTCGCTGGAAGAGGCCGCCGCTGAGGCGGCCTTTTTGTTTGTCGGGACCGCCGAACACACCACCGGGCGCTGTCCGGTACTCGCTCGTCGGGCCTACGCCGCCTCGTCGTCCCGGTAATAGCCCCAGAGCGCGGCCTCGCCCATCGTCTTGATCAGCGCCAGATGCGCGCCCAGCTGTTCGGCGTCGAGGCGCGGCGGCAGCGGCTGCGGGCGTTGCGGCGCCGCATAGACGATGGTCGCGGGGCCGCCGCTGCTGCTGAGGATCTCCTCGACCAGCGCCAGCGCCACCTGGCGGCCGCCGATCAGCTCCAGATAGACGTCGGCGAGAATCTCGCTGTCGAGCAGCGCGCCATGCAGCGTGCGCCGGGAATTGTCGATACCGTAGTGCTTGCAAAGCGCGTCGAGGCTGACGCGGGCGCCGGGATGTTTTTCGCGGGCCAGGGTCACGGTGTCGATGACGGTATTGGCGAGGCCCGGGCGGCGCACCTTCTCGAGCTCGTAGTTGAGAAAGCCCATGTCGAACGGCGCGTTGTGGGCGATCAGCGTCGCGTCGCCGAAGAAGGCGACCATGTCGTCGGCGATTTCCGCAAAGCGCGGCTTGTCGCGCAGGAACTCGTCGCTGAGGCCATGGACACGAAACGCTTCCTCGGCCATCGCCCGCTCGGGGTTGAGGTATTTGTGGAAGTGCCGGCCGGTCGGAATGTGGTTGACCAGTTCGATCGCGCCGATCTCGACCACCCGGTCCCCGGTCAGAGGGTTGAGGCCGGTGGTTTCGGTATCGAAGACGATTTCGCGGCTCATCGGTGTCCTTGGGTCAACTGGTCGACCAGCTCTGCGACCCGCTGCCTCGTATCGGAGAGCGGGCCTGCGGTGTCGACGATATAGTCGGCACGTCGCCGCTTTTCAGCCTGCGGCATCTGCCGGGCAAGGATGGCGTCCAGCTTTTCCACACTCATGCCCGGCCGGGCGAGAGCCCGCTGCCGCAGCGTCGCGTCGTCGACGCTGGTGACGACGATCTTGTCGAGGCCGTAGTCGAAGCCGGTTTCGAACAGCAACGGCACGTCGACCACCGCAAGATCGGCGCCCGATGCCTCGGCGTCGCGGAGGAACTGCGCGACGCGGGCCCGCACCAGCGGGTGGACGATCGCCTCGAGTTCGGCCAGCCGGCCGGGCGCCGCCAAAAGCTGCCGGCTGAGCGCGACCCGGTCCACCTCCCCGGCTTTGGCCGTCCCGGGAAACGCCGCCTCGATTGGCGCCACCGCAGCGCCGCGATAGAGCTCGTGCACCGCCGCGTCGGCCGAAAACACTGGCACGCCGCGGGCGGCGAATTCGGCCAGCACCGTGGATTTGCCGCTGGCGATCGAGCCGGTGAGGCCGAGTTTCAGCATCTCAGAGACTGGCTTCGACCAGCTGGCGGAGTTCGGCGGTGACCTCGGGGGTCTTGCCGAACCAGGCCTTGAAACCGGGCACCGCTTGATGCAGCAGCATGCCGAGGCCATCGACGGTGCGCAGCCCGAGCGCTTGCGCTTCCGCCAGGAGCGGGGTCACGAGCGGCGTATAGACGATGTCGGTCACCAGCGCGGTCTTGGGCAGACGGCCGAGATCGATGTCCTCAAAACTGCTGCCATGCATGCCGATCGAGGTGCAGTTGACCACCAGCCCGGCGTTGGGCGCGTTCTCGGCAAACTCGGCGAGCCGGCCGGCGCGGATCGGGCCCTCGAGGTCCATGGCCACGTCCTCGGCCTTTTCGATCGTGCGGTTGAGGAGGCGGATCGAGGGGATGTTGCGGGATTTGAGGGCGACCAGCACCGCCCGCGACGCGCCGCCGGCGCCCAGGACAATCACCTCCTTGAGCCCCTTGTCCCAGCCGGGCGCGTTCTGGTCGAGATTGCCGAGGAAGCCGAGGTAGTCGGTGTTGCTGCCAAAGACCAGACCGCCCGAGCATTCGAGGGTGTTCACCGCGCAGATGGTTTCGGCCAGCGGATCGCGCTCGTCGCACAGCGAATAGGCCAGTTCCTTGTTGGGAATGGTGACATTGCCGCCGACGAACTCGCCGGCCCGCATCCGCTCGAAGAAGGCCTCGATATCGTCCGAGGGCACATCGATCGCCTCGTAGCTGCCTTTGATCCCGTAGAGCTTCAGCCAGTAATTGTGGATCAGCGGCGAGCGGGAATGGGTAATCGGGTGACCGATGACGAAGGCGCGTTTCACGTGAATCGTTCCCCTGGGGCAAAGCGGCGAAGTGCGGCGAGCAGCGGCAGGAGCGGCAACCCGAGGATGGTGAAATAGTCGCCTTCGATCGCCTCGAACAGCTGAATCGACGCGCCCTCGAGCCGATAGGC
>JANXSI010000688.1 GCA_025352765.1 Devosia sp.
CGGCGTATTGACCGCCGCGGCCGTGACCTCGGGCGCAATGCGCTTGGCGAGTCCGGTCAGCACCTTGCCGGTCCCCAACTCATAAAGCTCGGTCACCCCGCCCTCGCCGGCCAGCCATTTGACTGTCTCGCTCCAGCGGACCATCCCGGTCACCTGCTCGACGAGCCGCTTCTTGATCTCGATGGGGTCGCTCACGGGTTTGGCCAGCACGTTGACGACCACCGGCACCAGCGGCGCATGCACCGCGACGCGGTCCAGCGCATGCGCCATGGCATCTGCCGCCGGGCGCATCAGGGCGCAATGGAAGGGCGCGCTCACCGGCAGCGGCAGCGCCCGCTTGGCGCCCGCCGCCTTCAACAGCTCGATGGCACGGTTAACGGCACCGACATGACCGGAAATCACCACCTGACCGGGCGCGTTGTCGTTGGCGACGCCGCAGACCTCGCCGTCCTCGGCGTCGTTGACCGCCTGCAGCACCGTCTCGAGGTCGAGCCCGAGGATCGCCGCCATGGCGCCCTGCCCGACCGGCACGGCCTGCTGCATCGCCTGACCGCGGGTCTTGAGCAGCCGCGCCGTGTCGCCGAGCGAAAACACGCCCGCTGCGCACAGCGCCGAATATTCGCCGAGCGAGTGGCCGGCGACATAGGCGGCGGTGTCCCTGAGCCGGATCCAGCGCGCTTCGAGCACTCGGATCACCGCCATTGACACCGCCATCAGCGCCGGCTGGGCGTTCTCGGTGAGCTGCAGCGTCTCGGCCGGCCCCTCGAACATGATCTGGCTCAGCTTCTGGCCCAGCGCCTCGTCGACTTCGTCGAACACGGCCAGCGCCTCAGGAAAGGCCGCGGCGAGATCCTTGCCCATGCCGACGGCCTGGCTACCCTGACCGGGGAAGGTGAATGCGCGCTTGACCATGAGTTCTCCGCCGCTTGTTGTTTGGTCCGACCCTAGGGCGGTACAGGCACCGCCACAAGGTCGCGGCGTGTGCCGGACGCCCGGCCGCGAGTCAAGCGCAGGCCGTCAGTCGAACTTGACCGCCGTGGTGTTGGCGCCGCACAGCAGCATACCGACCCGCTCGCCCGCCTCGGGCGCGAAGCGGCCCGACAGCAGCGCCGCAAAGGCGGTGGCCCCGCCGGGCTCAACCACGACGCGCAGCACGTCCCAGAGCTTCTTCTGGGCCTCGGCGATCGCCTCGTCGCTGACCAGAAGGCTAGCATCGACGTATTTCTGCGCCAGCGGGAACGCCAGGTCGCCGATCCGCTTGGCGCCGAGACTGTCGACCGCGAGCCCGCTGACGGCCACGTCGATCGGGCTGTCCGCCTGCATCGCCGCCATCAGCGTCGGCGCCGTCTCCGGCTCGACGCCGATCAGCCGGACGTCGCCCTGGTAGTAGGCCGCCATGCCGCCGATGAGCCCACCACCGCCCACCGCGACTAGCACGGTGTCGAGGCGCGGCGCCTGTTCGGCGAATTCGAGGGCAACGGTTCCCTGCCCGGCCAGCGTCTCGAACTGGTCATAGGCGTGGACCTGCATCGCGCCGTGCTCGGTCGCCCAGGCGCGGCTCGCAGCGAAGGCGTCGGCATAGGCGGCGCCGCCCACCACCACGTCGGCGCCATAGCTCTGGATGCGGGCGATCTTGGCGGGCGAGGCAATCGAGGGAACAAAGAGCTTGGCGCGATAGCCCAACTGCTGCGCCGCATAGGCGACAGCTGCGCCGTGATTGCCGCCCGAGGCCGCGACCACGCCGCGTTCGGCGCCCTGTCGCATCAACAGGTTGGTGAAGGCCCCGCGCGCCTTGAAACTCCCCGAATGCTGCATGAATTCGAGCTTGAAGGTGATCGGCGACCCGATCAACCCGAAATCCCTGGCCGGTACGGTGACGATCGGCGTTTCGCGCACATGGCGCCGGATCACGGCTTCGGCGGCGAGGACGGCAGCCCGATCGGGCAAGGGGGAATTCGGCATGGCACGGCACTCATTGGTGAGCGGGGAATTTGCGGGGCTACCGGCGCGTCGTCCAGCGAAATAGCGGATCGGGATTTGTCCAACTCGCGCGTCGACTTGATTGCCGTAAAGACACCGCTGCGTGGGTATGCTGCACTGGTCTTCGGGATGGAGCCTGATGATGAGCAAGTTCAACGCGCAATGGCACCTGGCGCATGTGATGCCCAAGCACTCGACCGACCAGCAGCGCGCCCAATGGCACTCCGAGCACGCCCTCCACTGCGGCTGCCGCGCCATCGCGCCCTCGATTGCGAAGTTGCTGAAGGCCAATGGCTATGAGGTGCCGGAGACGCTCGTCGCCAGGTGGAACTGGCGGCCCATTCACCCTGACGCTCGAGGACCGCGTGAAGTGGCGCATTGAAACTCGCATCATCTGATGCTATTTTTGATGCGACGGGAGATGATCATGCGCACAACGGTGACGATCGACGATGTCTTGATGAAGAAGGCGCAGGACTACACTGGGCTCCGGCAGAAGTCGGCCGTACTCGATGAAGCTCTGAAATTGCTGGTGGCGCGCGAGGCCGGCAGGCGACTTGCGGCCCTCGGTGGCAGCGAGCCGGATTTCGTGGCACCGCCCCGCCGTCGATTTCCCGAGGAATGATCCTCGCCGACACGTCCGTATGGGCCGACCACCTGCGCCGATCCGAGCCGCTACTCAGTGAACTCATCGAGAGCGGGGACCTGCTCATGCATCCGTTCGTCATCGGAGAGATCGCCCTGGGGCACATGCGGAACCGAGCCGCGATCCTCGAAGCGCTGCAGAACCTTCCTTCCGCTCATATCGCCGAGCCGGAGGAGGTTATTGCGCTGATCGAGCAACGAGAGCTTGTTGCGGTCGGGATTGGCTATGTGGACGCGCACCTGCTTGCTTCGACGCTGACGAGTTGGGATTGCCGGCTGTGGACGCGGGACAAGCGACTGGCCGCTGCGGCGGGACGGCTCGGTATCGCAACTGCGCCGGTCAACTGACCAAATCCCTTGCTTTCGCGCGCCAATTCCCCTATCTCGCCCCTGCATTCGTTCGGCCGGGGGCTGAACGGAGGGTTTGTCGTTGGTTCTGCCAGCGCCGGATAGGG
>JANXSI010000017.1 GCA_025352765.1 Devosia sp.
CACCGGCCGCAGGCGCCAGAAGTTCGGCTTGTTGGCCAGTAAGCGCGTCGTGTTCGAAAATCCGGCTGCGTTGGCGAGGCTCTGGCCTCACAAAAACGCGGACTACCCGCTCCGGGGACGGAGCCTCGCCACGCCGCTTCACTGCGGCGGAGAGAATAGGGCCATGAGACCCTTGGTCGAATGGCGCAACCTCACCGAAACCGGGTCGCCGGACGCTTCCGCTCGCCCGTTGCCCGCCCGCCGAGCTTTGACTAGGGTCCGCGCCGTGAAACCCACTCCGGACGATCTCTACCGCACCGCCATCCGCCTCCACCAGCAGGGCCAGACCCGCGAGGCGGCGGCGCTTTACGACGCGGTGCTGGCGCAGCGGCCGCTGCATGCGGGGGCGCTGCATCTCAAGGGCGTGCTGGCGCTGCAGGCCGGCGACTATCCCGCCGCCGCCACGCTGATCGAACGCTCGCTCGAGCTCGAGCCGCGGCACGGGTTGGCGCTCGCCAATCTCGGCGTCGCCTACCGCGCGCAGGGCCGGTTCGACGCCGCGATCGCGCTGTTCCGCCGGGCGCTGGTACTCGATCCGGCCGACGTCAACACGCTCGCCAATCTCGGCCAGACGCTGGTGCGCGCCGGCCAGATCGAGGAGGCGGTGGTCTGGTGCCGCCGGGCCCTCGCCCGCGATCCGAACCGCCTCGGACTGCACAGTTCGCTGCTGTTCGCGCAGAACTATCTGGCCGACAGCGCGCCACTCGAGATGACCGCTGATGCCCGCCGAGTCGGGGCGCTGTTCGAGGCCGCCAACCCGCCGCGCCCCCGTCATCCCAACGATCCCGACCCGGCCCGGCGGCTGCGGGTCGGGCTGGTCTCGGGGGATTTTCGCGCCCATCCGGTCGGCCGGTTTCTGATGGCCGTGCTGCCCACGCTCGATCCGGCAAACCTCGAGCTCTTTGCCTATGCCACCAGCCGCGACGAGGACGAGATCACTGTCCAGCTGCGGCAGGCGGTGCCGCACTGGAACACCGTAGCGGACCTGCCGGACCGGGCACTGGCGGCGCAGATCGTCGCCGACGAGATCGACGTTCTGGTCGATCTCTCCGGACACACCGCCTCGCACCGGCTCGCGGTCTTTGCCGGCAAACCGGCGCCGGTGTCGTTCACCTGGCTCGGCTATTTCGCCACCACAGGGCTCAGCGCCATCGATTATGTGCTCGGTAACCGCTGGGTGATCCCCGAGACCGAGGCGGCGCAATGGGTCGAACAGGTCTGGCGGATGCCCGACACCTATCTCTGCTTCACGGCCCCGGCCGATGCGCCGGCCGTCTCCCCGCCGCCGGCGGCGACCAGCGGCTCCGTCACCTTCGGCTGCTTCAACAATTTCAACAAGCTGACGGGCCGGACCCTTGCGGCGTGGAGCGCATTGCTCGCGGCCACGCCAGGGTCGCGGCTGATCCTCAGGTCGTCGGGCAGCTATCCCGACGGCATGGTCGAGGCGCTCGGCGAGCGGCTTGCCGCCGCCGGCATCGGGCGTGCCCGCGTCCGGATCGACGGCAAGATCGCCGACTACGCGGCGCATCTTCAGAGCTATGCCGAGATCAACATCGCGCTCGATCCCTTCCCCTACAATGGCGGCACCACCACGGTCGAGGCGCTGTTCATGGGCGTGCCGGTGCTGGTCAAGGCCGGCGACCGCTATGTCGCGCATATGGGCGAGAGCATTCTCCACAATGCGGGCCTTGGCGAGTGGATCGCCCCGGACGAGGCGGGGTATGCGACCCTCGGTGCGCAGCTCGCCGCCGATCTGCCGGCCCTGGCAGCGCTGCGGGCCGGCCTCCGCCAGCGCATACTGGCTTCGCCGCTGTTCGATGCGCCGCGCTTCGCCCGCAACTTCGAGGAGGCCTTGCGCGGCATGTGGCAAATCTGGTGCGCGGCGCAGGATCGCGGCTGACGCCACAATATCATCGGGTTTGCGCGCCACAGCACCGCCTCGACCCCCACACTCGGATTCGCGCCTTGCCCACACGTCTTCTGCTCGTTGTTCTCATGCTCCTCGGCCTTGTCGCTCCGGCGGCGGCGCAAAACATCATGGCGCCGTTCAATATCGGCTCGGCCATGGACGACGCCGTGGTGCTCGGGCAGGGCATCGCCTATGGCGATGGCGAGCGGCAGAAGCTCGATATCTATGGCCCCAAGAACCCGGTGGGTCCGGCGCCTGTGGTGATGTTCATCTATGGCGGCTCGTGGAAGCAGGGCAATCGCGCCGATTACGAGTTCGTCGGCCGGGCGCTCGCCGCCAATGGCTTCGTCGCGGTGGTCCCCGACTACCGGCTCTATCCGGACGTGACCTATCCCAAATTCCTCGAGGACAATGCCGCGGCCGCCCGCTGGATTCAGGACAATATCGAGAGCTATGGCGGCGACACCTCGCGCTTCTTCATCGCCGGACATTCCGCGGGTGCCTACAACGCCATCATGCTCGGGCTCGAGCGGAGCTTTCTCAACGACTATCAGGTGACCATGCCGGTCAAGGCGATCGTCGGCATTTCGGGGCCCTATGATTTCTATCCGTTCGAATATGACGAGGTCCGCAGCGTTTTCGGCCAGAACGACAATCCCGAGGGCACCCAGCCGGTCAACCTCGTGACCTCCGACGCGCCGCCGATCATGTTGCTGCAGGGCAACCAGGATCCGATCGTCAGGATGCAAAACACCGACCATCTGGCCAAGAAGCTCAAGGCCGCCGGCAGCTGGGTGACGGTCAAATATTACGAGAACATCGGCCACATGGAGGCGGTCTTCGCCATCGGGGCGATGTGGCGCTGGCGCGCCCCGGTGCTCACCGACATGGTGTCGTTCTTCACCCAGTTCGGGGCGTTCCCGAGCGGCGCGCCGCGTCCCAGCTACACGCCGGCGCCGCCCGACGGGCAGACCGACATCCAGGCGACGATCGACAAGCTCGATTCGGTGCTCGATCCGATCGACGATTCGAAGCGCCGGGCCGAATAGTCCATCGGCAATCGCCGATCCTCGGGTTGACGGAACCTTGTCGCGAGTCCTAGGCTTGTCAGATCGACTGACACCCCTTCACGACATCGCCAGCAGGCCTCACCCGGGAGACGCAATCCATGGACACCAAACGTTTGGGCAAAACCGGCCTCGAGGTCTCCCGCATCTGCTTTGGCTGCATGAGCTTCGGCACGCCCAACGAGGAGCGGGGCTGGGTGCTGGGCATCGACGAGGCGCGGCCGATCTTCCGGCGCGCCTGGGAAGCCGGGATCAATTTCTTCGACACCGCCAATGTCTATGCCAAGGGCACCAGCGAAGAGCTGACGGGCGAACTGCTCAAGGAACTGGCGCCGCGCGACGAAATCGTGCTCGCCACCAAGGTTTTCGGTCGCATGCGCCCCGGCCCCAACGGGCAGGGCCTCAGCCGCAAGGCGATCCTCAGCGAGATCGACAATTCGCTCGATCGGCTCGGCGTCGACTATGTCGATCTCTACCAGATCCACCGCTTCGATCCGTTCACGCCCTACGAAGAGACGATGGATGCGCTCGACGAAGTGGTGAAGTCGGGCAAGGCCCGCTACATCGGCGCCTCGTCGATGTGGGCC
>JANXSI010000041.1 GCA_025352765.1 Devosia sp.
TTCCACGACGTCGAGTTCGGTCTCGGCGGTCTTGGCTTCCTCGACGGTGATGACACCCTCGTTGCCAACCTTCTTCATTGCATCGGCAATCATCTCGCCGATCGACTTCTCGCCGTTCGAGGAGATTGTTCCAACCTGCGCAATTTCTGCCGACGAGGTGATCTTGGTGGCCTTCTTTGCCAGATTGGCAACGACTTCGATGACCGCGAGATCGACGCCGCGCTTCAGATCCATCGGGTTCATCCCCGCCGCAACCAGTTTGACACCTTCGTTGACGATCGCCTGAGCAAGCAACGTTGCAGTGGTGGTACCGTCGCCAGCATTGTCGTTGGTCTTGGAGGCAACCGCCCGGACCATCTGAGCGCCCATGTTCTCGAACTTGTCTTCGAGTTCGATTTCCTTGGCGACGGTGACGCCGTCCTTGGTGATCCGAGGGGCACCGTAGGACTTGTCGATGACGACGTTGCGGCCCTTGGGACCGAGCGTCACCTTGACGGCGTTGGCGAGGATATTGACGCCGCGAACCATCTTGTCGCGGGCCTCGGTCGAGAACTTTACGTCTTTGGCAGCCATGTGAGGCGCTCCTTGCAAAAAGGGGGGATCGAAGCGGGCGGGACGCCCTACTTCGTGATCACGCCCATGATGTCGGTTTCCTTCATGATCACGATGTCTTGGCCATCGAGCTTGACCTCGGTGCCGGACCATTTGCCGAACAGGATGCGATCGCCGACCTTGACGTCGAGGGGATTGATCTTGCCGCTCTCGTCGCGGGCACCGGGACCGACGGCCTCGATGACGCCCTCGGACGGCTTCTCCTTGGCCGTATCGGGGATGATGATGCCGCCAGCGGTCTTTTCTTCGCTATCGATGCGTCGGACGACCACTCGGTCGTGAAGGGGGCGGAAGCTCATGTTTGATGCCTCGGAAGGAGCTATCGGGTGCGATGCTCCTCGTGCCTTAGCACTCTCATGGCAAGAGTGCTAACGACTTCCACAGGGAGTGGAGCGGGGACTGTCGGCAATTCTGTGCACCAAATCGCAGCTGCCCCGCCCAGATCACGTGGGGGCATACTCGTTCTTTGGCTAAATCGCCATCATGCCGACCCCGCCTGCTCCCATCACCAAGCTGTGCCGCAAGGACGGCATCGACCCCTTGATGACCCACACCACTGGCTGCCGAGACAACGAGGCCAGAGAGCTCCCTAAAACGGAACTCTAAATAGTCCCGAGGCAGTGGCCGGCCGAGCTGCGTAGATCGTCTCGGGGACAGTAGGCAGCCCATGGCCGAACTATTGGAGGTAATCGAGGCCGCCGGCATTCGCCTGGTAGTAGATCGTATCAAGCTTAGGAGCGTTGAGCTATGATCAGAACTCTACTCGATCGCGCGCCCGGGTGGCCGTCGATGCGGGTGCGATCATGAGCAACGGACGTACAAGTGCGACACGGAAAAGGGCTAGACGATGAATGGTTTCGACTTCTTCTGGGGAGCTGACTGGGCGCTCAATATTGCGTCACGAAAATTGGAGAGGCCCGTGGTCGTCGAATTGCGCCGACCCGTTCTGTGGAGGCCCGACGGTGGCCTACCCTCCTTTGTCACCAATCCGCGCACCAAGGAAGGCAGCGTTTCCCCTGAGAAGCCCCCGCGTGCCTGACGCGACAACAAAGGATGCATTGGACTCGGTGGTACGGATGGATCACTTAGGCGGTACCTGCCGGAAAAGGTCTGTCCGCCGCGGATCCCCCGCAGTACATTGCAGGTCATGGACATTGCGCAACGCGTCTATAACTACCTGGTCGCCCAGGGACCGAGTCCAATCTGCGATGACTGTATGAGAAGGGCGCTTAAACTGGCGAACCGTCCGTCCCTGATCACGGCAGCACTGGGGACGACACCATTGTTCTACCGGGGGCAAGGCGAGTGCTCCAGGTGCGGGTCGCATAAGATGGTAACAAACGCGATTTAGGGGGGTATCTGGTATCCGCAGTGATCAGCGGGAACCCACGACTAGCATCACAATTGCATTTTTGATTTTGGATGGGATTGACCGGCTGCCGCTCGACGGGCGCGTCGGAAGACGGACCATGCTGGAACAGTGCGGCGACTACATCCAAATAGGGTCCGGTCGAGAACTCGCGGACCGGATCCTGAGGTTGCTGCGATCGATGGACTGTGGCCGCAGCGGGCGTGTACCCCCGAGTGCATGTTTCGGCGGATGACGCCCGTACACTACCAACGCTCAGACCACCCTGGAGGTCGTCATCGACGCCTGCTGCGGGCGGGCGGCTCAAAAGTTAGCAGATGGTGCAGGCTGACCGCGCCATGACCGGGGATTCCCCGCCGGACAAATTACGCGGCGGGCCGGAGCTTCACCGCGTCGGTCGGCGCGGTCCTCGGGAACTCGTCCCTTTGTGGCATACTACAGATGGGGCATCCAGACCGTGTAAATCGGCATCGAGTGCCGATTCACAGCCGGTATCGCGAGAGCCCGAAGGAACTGGGACGGCACCTGTGAGCAGATGCACAAGCATGCCCTCTATCGAGCTCGCGAGATCCAACGCGTCGCCCGCGTCCATAGTGAGTCGATCCTACTCGTTCTCGAGGCCTAAAGCCCTGTGGGCGAGTACCGCAAGAACACCGGCTGGAGAGCACCTCAAGCGGGCGGCGTTCCGGCATTGGCACGAATCGGCCGTTGCCATGTGGAGAGAGTCTGATCGGGTATAGGCGTCCTCAACGCTGGTCTAGGCTTGGGCCGCCTGTAGCTTCGACATGGAAAGCCAAGCAATCGATAGCACGGCCAGCCCGAGCCAAGGGAGCAGCAGCAGGTTCATGGTCTGCCACCCGACTGCGTGCTGAAGAATCCCCGCGCTCAGCGAGGCAGCCAGCCCCACGATGAAGATCGTCAGATCGTTCGTGGCCTGTGCCTTAGCTTTTTCGGCCGGACTATAGGTACGCGTCAGGAGGCTTGTGCCACCGACGTAGAGGAAGTTCCAGCCAACACCCAAGAGCACCAGCGCGCCCGCGAATGATCGAATGCTTGACCCTGTCAGAGTCAGCAGCACGTGGCCCACAAGAAGGGCAATTCCGGTTCCCATGACCTGCAGCACGCCGAAGCGCGCGATCAGCGATCCAGTAAAGAACGACGGCAGAAACATCCCAAGGACGTGGAGCTGAATGACAGTGGAGGCCTCAGCAAGGCTGTGGCTGTCCTCCATCATTGCGAGCGGCGTTGCTGTCATGGCGAGGATCATCACGCCGTAGCCGGTGGCCGCACCGAATAGGGCGACAAGATAG
>JANXSI010000004.1 GCA_025352765.1 Devosia sp.
GATCACGAGTCCCTGCACTGAGCGCAGCGCATCGAAGTCGACGTAGTTGAGGTCACGCGACGTGCCGCGCGATGGCGGGAAGGCGGTGACCACGTCGAGCAGGTCGCCCACCACCGGATCGCGGAAGCTGTGGACCTTGTAGGGCTTGCCCAGCATCGCCGTCATCTCGAAGTGGCCACCTTGGTCGCGGCCGCGTGTCAGCGCCACCGGTTCGGTAGCATTGAGCAGCACATCGCCGATCGACAGGACCCATGACCGGCCCTCCGAAGCGAGGGTCGCGAGCTTGGTCGTCGACAGGTCGACCCGGACGATCTGCGTCTCCCCGGCGCTGGTTATGGTCAACCCCGAGGCAATCGACGACAAGGCATCCGAATGGCCCGGATCGTTGATCGTCGTCAGCGTGTCGAACAGCATCCACAGCGTATCGCCACGGCGGAACACCGCCGACGGCGTGTCGCGCTCGAACGGGAACTTGACCCGCACGGTCCCCGACTGGTCGTCCACCGTGGGAGTAATCGCCTCGCCTGGGACATAGGCGGCTCCCATCGCACCGGGGTCGGTTGCTGCGGTCGGGGCGGCCTCGGCCGCACTCGCTTCGCTGGCCTTCGAGGCTTCTGCTTCTGCCTGCTTGGCAAGTTCTTCTGCGGTGGTCTGGTTCTCGACGACCGCCTGCGGCGAAAGGTCGATGTCGAGCATGAAGGAGGTGCCGTGCTCGCCGTAAAAGCGCGGCGTGACCCCGGGGGCAAGGTTCAGCACGACACTGCTTCCCGCTGCGCTGACGGCGTTCGAGACGCCGAGGATCTGGGGGGGCATGTCCGCCTTGAGCACGTAGAGGTCGATAGGAACCGGCCAGTCGAACCCGATGGTCGCGATGGCACCGTCCTGCTTGAACTCGGCCTTGGTGCCGACGCTCCAGTCGAACTGCAGACGGACAAACGTCGGGTTGCGTCCAACCTTGACGACCGGCGTCGGATTAAGGGCCTTGGCCTCGGCCGCCTTGCGCTCTTGTTCGGCGCGAATGGCCTCCTCCTTGGCGCGCTGCGCGACCGCCGCCACGATCTCGGGCGGCAGGCTCGGCGGCTGGCCCTGCCAGGTGGTCGGCATGATGTCGACGAAGAGCATCTCGTCGGCTTCCATCGAATGCACGGTGAACGCCGTGCGCAAGCCGAAGCGCATGCCTTTGCCGTCGGCGTCGAGCCGCCCGATGGTCAGATAGTCGGGGAGCGTCGCCGCCATGTCCGGCATGGTCATGGCGACGGGCGTGTCGAAGGTGATCGCCAGCACGCCATTGTCGAACGTCACTTTATAGGGGGGCAGATCCTTGCGATCGAGGAACTGCAGGACGAGCCGGGCGTAGCCGGTCTCGGCCGTGGCGTGCAGTTGCATCCGCTCGGCGGCAATGGCCGGCGACAGCGCCAGGACGAGCCAAAGCAGCGCGACCAGCAACAGCCGCACCGGCATTCCCGCCCGCTGCCCCAACTCACTCATCGCCGGCTGCACTCAACGCCCACGCAAACAAGCATTAAGCATAGAGGCGCCGGCTTAACGGCCGCTTACGAAAACCGGGCTTTTTCCGGGTCTTTGGCGGGCTACTTGCCGACGATCTGCGGCAGCGCCGCCAGATTTTCGCTGCCCGCGGCCGGCGGCGTCGGCGTGCTGGTCGCAAACGCCGTCGTCAGGGCCTGCGCCGGCTGCGGCGCCATGGCCGCAAGGACGGGCGCCATCTTCTTGGGGTTCATCGCCTGCGCGACCTTGATCAGCACGTTGAGATCGAGCGTGTCGAAGATCCGCGCCGCGTCGGCCGGCTTCATCGACTCGTACATCGAGACGATGCCCTTGAAGTTCTGGTCTTCGGCGGCCTTCTTCTGGTCGACCGCTGCCGCGACCTGAGCCTGCAGATCCGCCAGCGCCTTGGTCTGGTCGTCGAGCTTCTTCTGCGCCGCCGCCAGCAGCGAGGCCTGCATCTCGAGGTCGGCCTGTCGCTTGTCGAGCTCGGCACTGCGCGCGCCAAGCCGCTGCAGCAGCAATTCCTTGCTGTTGTCGGGACTGGAGGCCGACAGCGGCACGATGTTGCCGTTGCCATCCTTGGTCGACGGGATCGCGTCGCCGTTCGCATCGACCGGCGCCGAAGAGGCCGCGCAATCCGTCGCAGTCGCGGCACCGGCGGTCGCGTCCGCGCCGTGCGCTGGAGCAGCGGCCGCAGGCGCAGCTTCACCGGACGCAGCCGGGGCGGCTGGCGCGCAGGTCACCGCTGCCGCCAGAGCCTCGGAACTTGCGCCGTGGGCCGGCGCCTCGGCAGAGCTCGACAGGGCCGCTTCACCGGATGCCGACGAACTGTCGGTTCCGGAGGCAGTATGATCCCCGGCCGGCGCGGCATGCTCGCCAGCCGGTGCTGCCTCGGGCTTGGTCGCAATCGTCGGGGCCGTATCGGCGAGGACCGCATTGGCGTCGGTCATCGTCGGGTCGGAGGGGGCCGTCGCGCCATCGGCAGGGGCAGCGGCATCAGCCGGCGGCGGCGTCGCGCCTTCAGCCAAGACTGCCGTGGTTCCCGTCAGCACATAGCCGCCATTGGTGACAAGGCCGATGCCCTTGAACACCAGCAGCGCCAGCGCCGCAAAGATCACCACTGGCAGCAGGCGGATCGGTTTCACGCCGCCCGTCCTCCGATACCGGGCCGCATCGCCAATTGCTGCAGCGCCGAGTGCAGCCGGCTCTGCGGCTCGGTATCTTCAACCGGCCTCGCCGGCTCGGGCTTGGCGACGACCAGCGGCTGCGTCTTGGCGGCCGCGGTGATGCGAACGATCTTTTCGATCAGCTGCGAGCCATTGGCGACATGCTCGCCCAGCACGCGCTCGAACTTTTCCGTTTCCGCCAGCTTCTCGCTGAGCTGCGTGTCAGCCTCGAGCGCCGCGGTCTTGAGTTCCATGATTGCCGAGTGCGCCAGCGCCGTCGCCTGCACCAGGTCGCCGATCACCTTGGTGAACGACTCCCGGTCCTGGTGCATGCGCTTGAGGCGCGAGTTGAGGATGGCGCAATAGCAGATGGTCACAGCGAGCAGGACCGTCACCGATCCCTCGACCACCATTCCGAGGCTCAAACTCATGACCGCTGCTCCGCCTGTTGATCGATTGCTTCGAACGCCGCCATCGTGACCTTGGGCGGATTGAGCGGGCGCGTGACACGCACCGACACGTGATTGCCGATATGCCCCATCTGCGCTTCCGTCAGGTCGATCTCGCCGCACCGCAGCTTGACCGGTTGCGTCGGCGAGCGGTCGAACATGATGGTCTCGCCGGGCTTGAGGTTGAGCGCCCGGCTGAGCGGCAGGTCGAACTCGTGCAGCACCGCATGCACATGCACGTCCGCTGCGTAGATTTCGGTCGCCAGATGACCTTCCCAGATCGGATCGCGGCCGAACTTCTCGCCCATGTACATCTGGAGGAGCTGTTCGCGGATCGGTTCGATCGTCGCATACGGCAGGAGGATTTCGACCTTGCCGCCGCGGTCGTCCATCTCGATCCGGAGTTCGATCAGGATGGCCGCATTGGCCGGGCGCGAGATGGCCGCAAAGCGCGGATTGGTCTCGAGCCGCTCGAGCTTGAAGTTGACCTGCGTGACCGGCTCGAACGCCTTGTGCGTGTCATCGAGAATGACCTCGATCATCCGGCGGGCCAGCGCCATCTCGATGGTCGTGTACGGACGCCCCTCGACCCGGATCTGACCGCCGATCCGGCGACCGCCCAGCAGCACGTCGATCATCGAATAGATCAGGTTGCTGTCGACCGTCAGCAGGCCGAAATTGTCCCACTCCTCGGCCTTGATCACGCTCAGCAGCGCCGGCAGTGGAATCGAATTCAAATAGTCGCCGAAGCGCACCGATGAGATCGACTCCAGCGACACTTCGACGTTGTCGGAGGTGAAGTTGCGGAGCGACGTCGTGGTCAGCCGCACCAGCCGGTCGAACACGATCTCGAGCATCGGCAGGCGCTCGTAGGACACCAGCGCCGAATTGATGAGCGCCTGCACGCCGGTGAGCTCGACACCCAGATTGGTGTTCGAATCGAACCCAAGCAGGCTGTCGATCTCGTCCTGATTGAGGACCCGGTCGGCCTGGTCTTCGCCGTCGCCGCTCGGAGTGGATTCGAGCATGGCAGCCCAGTCGGCCGACATCGGATCGTCCGCGCCGGCGCCCGCCGGGTTCCAGTCGTCTGTGAGCTTGTCCTCGTCTCCGGGTCCGGCCATTATTGCACCAGGATTTCCTTGAACAGGATGCCGTCGACCTGCGCCGGGAACACGGCGACGTTGATGCGGCGGCGCAGTTCTTCCTTGAGCCGGTAGATGCCCGCCGACCCTTCGAGGTCGCTCTTGCGCAACTCGCGCAGATAGACCTGGAACGCATCGACGACCTTGGCCATGCGCGGCTGGATGTCTTTCATCACCGCCTCGTCGGCGACCTCGAGCGCCACGGTGAGCTTGAGGAACTGGTCCCCCGGGGCGCCATCGTCGTTGAGGTTCACCGTCATCGGCGGCAGGTTGAAGATGAAGCTTTGTGCCGCAGCGGCGGCGGCGCCGCCTTCGGTCTTGGTGGCATCGGCCGCGCCCTTGCCGGCGAAGACGAAGAAATAGAGTCCCGCTCCAGCCAGCAGCAGGACGATCAGTCCGCCCGCGCCCATGATCAGGAGTTTCTTGGAACCGCCTTTCTTCTTGGCGGCCGGCGCAGCGCCTTCTGCGCCTTCTGCGTCAGCGTCGACAGCCATCGAAAACCCCCATTTCCCGAACGATTCCGGGCACCCGCTGAGCTAATCGCCTCATGGTTAACGATCCCTTACCAACCAAGCCCAAACCGGCAGAATTTGCCGGGTCATTCTTGCCGGGAGGACGTGAGCGAAGCGCGACCGAAACCCGGCAAATCTTCGACAACACTGAAATCATTGAGAAATTCCGTCTGGCACGGTTTCTGCACTGTTAACGGCGAGGTGGCCCGCATGGGGATGTGAGCAGCTTCGGGGATTAACGACGGGGAATATGCGCCATGGAAAATGCGCAGCTGGTCTCGCTCTCAAAGCAGATCGCTCTACAGCGTCAGATGGATGTCGTGGCCAACAACATGGCCAACATCAACACCAACGGCTTCAAGTCCGAGAACCTGTTGTTCCAGGACTTCCTGATGCCCAAGGCCAAGGACAACGACTTCGGCGGCCTCGACGCCAACGTGCATTTCACCGAGGACTGGTCGACCGTCCACGACATGAGCAACGGCCCGATCGAGCAGACCGGCGACCCGCTCAACGTCGCGCTCTCGGGCAGCGGTTTCCTGACCGTCCAGACCCCGCAGGGTCCCCGCTTTACCCGCAACGGCTCCTTCACGCTCGATGCCAAGGGCATCCTCGTCGACCTCAAGGGCAACCCGGTGCTCGGCGAGAGCGGCCCGATCAGCTTCAACGCCAGCGACACCGACATCACCATTTCGCCCGACGGCTCGGTCTCGGCCAGCAGCGGCGCCAAGGGCAAGCTGGCGCTGGTCGAATTCGCCAACCCGCAGGTCCTCGCCCGTGAGGGTGACAACTACTACTCGGGCCCCGCCGGAACCCCGGCGACCGCCACGCGGGTCGTCCAGGGCTCGATCGAGCGCTCCAACGTCTCGGGCGTCACCACCATGGCCGACATGATCCGGGTGGAGCGCGCCTACCAGACGCTCGCCAACCTGATGCAGCAGCAGGATGCCCTGCGAACCACCGCCGTCCAGCGCCTCGGCGATCTGAACGCCTGAGCCGGAGACCATCATGCAAGCCCTCTATATCGCATCGACCGGCATGGCTGCGCAGGAGCGCAACGTCGAGGTCATCTCCAACAACATCGCCAATATGCGCACCACCGGCTACAAGCGCCAGCGCGTGGAGTTCCAGGATCTGCTCTACCAGCAGCTGGCCCGGGCCGGCGCCCAGACCTCCGACCAGGGCACCAAGAGCCCGGTCGGCGTCGAGATCGGCTCCGGCGTCAAGACCGCCGCGACGCCCCGCATCATGACCCAGGGCACGGTCACCCCGACCGAGAACGACCTCGACGTCGCCGTCAGCGGCGAGGGCTACTTTGCCGTCGCCCTGCCCGACGGCCGCACCGGCTACACCCGCGACGGCTCGTTCGACCGTGACTCCTCTGGCCAGCTGGTCAACGTCAACGGCTATGCGGTGCAGCCCGGGATCACCATCCCCGACACGGCCAACCAGGTCTCGATCAGCGCCGACGGCATCGTCCAGGCCTATATCGGCAACGCCACGACCCCCACCCAGCTTGGCCAGCTCCAGCTCTATCGCTTCGCCAACAAGCAGGGCCTCGAAGCGGTCGGCGACAACAACTTCGTCGAGACCGCCGCCAGCGGCGCAGCCCAGGCCGGCACGCCCAACACCGACGGCATGGGCAAGGTGATGCAGGGTTACCTCGAAGAGGCCAACGTCAACTCGGTCACCGAGATCGCCGACCTCATCGCCGCCCAGCGCGCCTACGAAATGAACGCCCGCGTCGTCACCGGAGCCGACGAAATGCTCCAGTCCGTCAGCCAGATGCGTTGAGGAACTGATCGATGAAACCCCTCGCCCTCGCCCTTCTCGCCGCGCTGCTCACCAGCTCTGCCGCCCTCGCGACGCCCGCCCTCAAGGGCGACGTCACCGTCAACGCCGCGATCGTCACGGTCGGCGACATGTTCGATGACGCCGGCGCCCTGTCGGAAACCGCGATCTTCCGCGCGCCGGCCCCCGGCACCACCGGCATCGTCGCCCTCGCCGATGTGCAGCAGGCAGCCAGGCTCATCGGCCTCACCGACTTCGACAATGTCGGCTACACCCGGGTCCGCGTCATGCGGGCCTCGACCGTCGTCGACGCCCCGGTCCTCAATGCCCTGATCTCGGCCAACCTGACGCAGCGCGGCGCGCTGATCCCGGGCGTCACCGCCGACATCCACTACGACGTCGCCAATCTGAGCCTCAACGCCGAGGCGGTGGCTGACCCAGCGCAACTCGTCGACCTCCGCTACACCCCCGAGACCGGCGCCTTCGCTGCCCGCTTCATGGTCGCCGGCATCGATCAGCCGATCGATCTCACCGGCACCATCCAGATGATGACCGAGGCGCCGCGGCTCACCGTCACCAAGCCGGCGGGCGCCGTGCTCGTCCGCGCCGACTTCGAGATGGCGTCCGTGCCGGTCAGCACCGCCAATGCCGGCGGCTACGCCGACATCGACCAGCTCATCGGCAAGCAGCTGATCCGCCAGAGCCGCGTCGGCATGATGCTGAAAGCCAGCGACGTCGCCGAGCCGACCGTCGTCACCCGCAATGCCATGGTCACCGTCGTGCTGAAGGCCGGCGCCATGACCCTCACGGTCAAGGGGCAGGCCCTCGGCGCGGCTGCCGCCGGCGATCTCGTCGACGTGCTCAACACCACCACCAAGAAGGTTCTGCACGGCATCGCCCTGCCCGACGGAACCGTCTCCATCCCGACCGCCACCACCGTCGCGTCGCTGTGAGAGGACCCAAAATGAACGCCCTGAAACTCCTCTCGACCCTCGCCGCACTGGCGCTCCTGACCGGCTGCGCCACCATGGACCAGCTCTCCCGCGTCGGCGAAGAGCCCAAGCTCGCCGCCATCGAGGATCCGACGGCGCAGCCCGGCTACGCGCCCGTCAACATGCCCATGCCCGAGGTGGTGCCGGCGAGCTACCAGCCCAACTCGCTATTCTCGACCGATGCCCGCGGCTTCTTCAAGGACCAGCGCGCCCACAAGGTCGGCGATATCCTGACCGTCATCGTCACCATCGACGACAGCGCCAAGATCTCGAACGCTACCAGCCGCAGCCGCACCGCCGCCAACACTGCCAATGTCGGCAGCACGCTGGGCGGCCTGTTCAACGGCAAGGTCCCCGCGGTTGGCACCGACGTCAGCGCCACTGGCGACATCGCCACCGGCTCATCGCTCACCGACGGCGGCAATGGCTCGGTCAACCGCAAGGAATCGCTCCAGACCAACGTCGCCGCCGTCGTCACCCAGACCCTGCCCAACGGCAATCTGGTGATCGAGGGGCATCAGGAGGTCCGCGTCAACTTCGAGATCCGGCAGCTCGTGGTGCAGGGCATCGTTCGGCCCGAGGACATCCAGTCCGACAACACCATCCCGTCCGAAAAGATCGCCGAGGCGCGCATCTCCTACGGCGGCCGCGGCCAGATCACCGACGTGCAGCAGCCGCGCTACGGCCAGCAGATCGCCGACGCCATCCTGCCG
>JANXSI010000083.1 GCA_025352765.1 Devosia sp.
AGCGACACCTGTGACGGCATGAACACCCCGCACAGCATCAGCCCGAAGATCAGCTCGGAGCCACGGAACTTCCATTTGCTCAGCACATAGCCATTGGCCGCCCCGAGCGCCGTTGCGATGAGCGTTGCCGGAATGGTGAGCTTCAGCGAATTGAAGAAGTTCGCGCTCACCCCCTCGCACGTGCCGCTCACGCAGGTCTTGGTCCAGGCGGCGATCCACGGCTCGAACGAAAAGCCCTGCGGCAGCGCTATGAAGCCGTGCCGGGCGACTTCGGGATAGGTGCGGAAGGCGTTGAAAACGACCACGAGCCCGGGAACGAGATAGATGATCGCAAACAGCGTCAGGACCCCGTAAATCAGGGCGCGGCCGCCGAACCAGCGCCAGTTCGCCGCCGCTGCGTCCCTGACGCGGGCGTTGGCGCTGGAAGTGACTTGATCGATGGGAGTTCTCCTCGCGCGCACCCTAGGAAAGGTCAGCGCCGATGTCTAATCGCCAGTTGCACTGCCAACCGAAGCCAGCGGGCCTCCGTTGCTCTTCAAAAAGCCAGCCGATCGCCCCATTTATTGGGAGCTGAGCGCTTCCAGCGCGACATGACATTTGATGACAGCCCGTGCTAAACGCACGCGTCGCCGCGCTTTTGCTGCGCGGCAGGACCCCAATGGAGATTGAAATGACGATCAAGGTGACGTTTCCCGATGGTGCAACGCGCGATTACGCGGCGGGCACGACCGGGACCACCGTGGTCGAAGGGATTTCTCCCAGCCTTGCCAAGCGCACCGTGGCTATGAAGTGGAACGGGGCGCTCTCCGATCTCAGCGATCCGCTGAACGAGGACGGCCGCATCGAATTCGTCGCCCGCGACAGCGCCGACGGCTTGGGGCTGATCCGGCACGACGCCGCGCACGTCCTCGCCGAAGCCGTGCAGGAGCTTTGGCCGACGACGCAGGTCACCATCGGCCCGGTGATCGAGAACGGCTTCTACTACGACTTCAAGCGCGACACGCCGTTCTCCGAGGACGATTTCCCGACGATCGAAAAAAAGATGGCCGAGATCGTCGCCCGCGGCGCTGCGTTCACCAAGGAAGTGTGGACGCGTGACGAGGCCAAGCGCGTCTTTGCGGCCAAGGGCGAGAACTTCAAGGTCGAGCTGGTCGATGCCATCCCGGCCGACCAGATGATCAAGATCTACAAGCAGGGCCAGTGGTTCGACCTCTGCCGCGGCCCGCACATGCGCTCGACCAAGGATGTCGGCACGGCCTTCAAGTTGACCAAGGTGGCCGGCGCCTACTGGCGCGGCGACAGCAACAACCCGGTGCTGTCGCGGCTCTATGGAACGGCGTTCGCGACGCAGAAGGAACTCGACGACTATCTGACGATGATGGCCGAGGCCGAAAAGCGCGACCATCGCAAGATCGGCCGCGAGCTCGACCTGTTCCACTTGCAGGACGAGGCGCCGGGCAGCGTCTTCTGGCACCCAAAAGGCTTCGTCATCTACAACCAGATGGAAGAGTACATCCGGCGCCGGGTGAACAAGGGCGGCTACACGGAAGTGAAGACGCCGCAGCTGATGAGCAGCAAATTCTGGGAAGCCTCGGGCCACTGGGGCAAATACCGCGAGAACATGTTCGTGGTCCCCGACGAGGTGCCCGGCACCGAGGAAGAGGGCCCGATTCTCTCCGGCAAGGCCGACCTCATGGCCCTGAAGCCGATGAACTGCCCCGCGCATATCCAGATTTTCAACCAGGGCATCAAGAGCTACCGCGACCTGCCGATGCGGCTCGCAGAGTTCGGCTGCTGCCATCGCAACGAGGCGCATGGCGCGCTGCACGGCCTCTTGCGCGTGCGGCAGATGACGCAGGACGACGCCCACATCTTCTGCACCGAGGAGCAGATCCAGGCTGAGACCGAAAAGTTTGTCCACCTGCTGTACTCGGTCTACGAGGACATGGGCTTCGCCGACGTCGTCATCAAGCTGGCGACCCGGCCGGAAAAATTCGGCGGCACCATCGAGCGCTGGAATGCGGCTGAAAAGTCGCTCGGCGATGCGCTCCGCGCCACCGGCTATGACTTCGTCATCGCCGAGGGCGAGGGCGCCTTCTACGCGCCAAAACTCGAGTTCCACCTCAAGGACGCCATCGGCCGCTCCTGGCAGGTCGGGACGCTGCAGCTCGACTACGTCCTGCCCGAGCGGCTCGACGCGACCTATGTCGCCGAGGACGGCTCGCGCAAGTATGCCGTGATGCTGCATCGGGCGATTCTCGGCTCGCTCGAGCGCTTCATCGGCATGATGATCGAGAGCTATTCCGGCAAGATGCCGATGTGGCTGGCGCCGGTACAGGTGGTGGTCGCAACCATCGTCTCGGACGCCGACGACTACGCCAACAAGCTCGTCCGCCAGCTCCGCGACGCCGGCATCCGCGCCGACCTCGACGTGCGCAACGAGAAGATCAACTACAAGGTGCGCGAGCACTCGATGCAGAAGATCCCGCTGATGTTCGTCGTCGGCAAGCGCGAAGCCGAGGAGGGAACCGTCTCGGTCCGCCGCCTCGGCACCGAAGGCCAGAAGGTGATGCCGTCGATGGACGCCATCGTCGAGCTGATGGCGGAAGCAACGCCTCCTGACCTCAAGCGAGCGCCGGCGCTCGCCGCCGCCTAGGACTTGCCCTCTCGAAACAGCGCGACGGATTTCTCGATCCGTCGCGCCCGTGTCTCCGGCGACTTTGCGTCGTTGATCGGATCGATATGGCGGCGCTGGTTGGAGTAGCTCAGCGTTGCGAAATGGGCCTTTGCCGCCTTGTCCTTGTCGAGCGCCGCCTGCAGGTCCGGTGGCACCGCCATCGTCCGCGGCGCTTCATCGAGTTCGAGAGTGACGGTGATCGCGTCGCCGCCCTTGAGCCCGGTCGCCGCTCGCTTGTCGGAGCTGAACGCGATCATGAATTTCCCGCCCATCGTCGCAATCGTGCTGCGATAGGCAAAGCCGTTGACGGTGACGTTGACCGCCGGCTTCTTGCCCGCCCCCAGCGCCTCGACGATCTCCGGCGGCACAACGATGCCGGTGTTGTTGCCGGTCTGGTGCAGGGTGGACTTGAAAGTCTGCTTGCTCATGCCGTCAGGAACTCCTTGATCAGCGGCGCGATGGCGGTTGGGGCCACCATATGGTTCTGGCCCGGCAGTGTCCTGTGCGACGCGTTGGGCAGGGCCTTTGAAATCGCGACCTGCGCATTCTGCATCCAAGCATCCGACTTGCCGCCGCCGATGTCGAGCACCGGCATCGTCGCTTTCGGCCAGCGTCCCTTGGGCAGCGGCTCGCCCAACTGGAACGGGGCGGTGAGCGCCGTGTCGTAGGGCAGGGTGGGCGCCACTGGCGCGAACTTTCTCATCATGCCCATCAACTGCATCATGAACACGCCGAACGCCGGGATCTGCACGCCATTGCGCATGAAGTGCTTGATCGCCCCGGCGTTGTCGCCCTTGGCCACCAGCTCGTTCATCCGCGCCACATAGGCCGCGTCGCCGAGCGGTCTGGACTTGTCGAGAATGAACGGCGCCTCGTAGAGCACCATTTTGCTAATGGCACTGCCGCGCCCGGCGGCCTCGAGGGCGAGCGCCGCGCCCGAAGAAATGCCGTAGACCATCGCCGAACCGCCGGCGGCGGCGATCACCGCGTCAAGATCCTCGACCTCGCGCTCGATCGCATAGGGTTTGGTATCGCCGCTCTCGCCGCGGCCGCGGCGGTCGTAGGTGTAGACAGTAAACTGGTCTTTCAGTTGCTCGGCCAGGGGCCCGGCGGGGCCCGAGGCGCGCCAGCACATGGCACCATCTACGAGGATCAGCGCGGGGCCCGCGCCGACGATAGTGTAGCCGATTTTGGTGCCGTCCTTGGAGGTCACGAAGGGCATCACGCGGTTCCTTCCGCAGCAAGGGTTTCGAGATACTCCGCCAGCCGGTCGTTGCCCATGTTGACCATGCCGACGAACCCCTGCGCCATCGCCTGGTCGCGCTCGGCGACCGACAGAAAGCGCACCGTGATTGTGACCGTCGTCTCGTGCCCGGTCTCGGCCAGCTCGAGGGTGGTCAACAATTGCACCGGCGGCAGACCGTCGAGGCCGCCGGCCCAGTCGTCGGGCGCATCGCGATAGTGCAGGCGTTGCGGCGCATCGATCTCGAGGTAGACGCTGGAATAGCCGTAGCCGCTCCCGTCCGGGAAGCGCCAGACCACCCGCCAGACACCACCGACACGGAGGTCGATCCGGCATTCGGCGAGGCTCGAACCGCGCGGTCCCCAGAAATGCACCATGTGTTTGGGGTCGGTGTAGCATTTGTAGACGAGGGCACGCGGCGCCCTCAGGGTGCGGGTGACGATGAAGTGTGTCGCGTTCGCGGGGGCGTCGAGGCGGTTTTCGGTCATGGCTGGGTCTCAGGTGTCGAGGAAGGCCGCGGTGGTCGTTGCCAGCCGCGGATCGGAAAAGATGGTGTAGTGGGTGGCGCCTGGCAGCACGGCGAAACGGTTGTTGTTCATCCCCGAGCCGTCCCAGCCGCCATCCTCTCGGCCGCCGCCGAGCAGTTCGAAGAACGCCGAAGCATGTCCGATTCGAACGCTGTCCCAGTCGCCGACCACGATCAGCGTTGGCGATGTGAGCTTCTTCACTTGCTCGGACCAGTCGAACTCCCGGCCCACGAGGCGCGCTGTCTGCGCGATGGTTTTGGCCCAGTTCGTCTCGGCGTCCGGCATCAGCTGTGCATAAGCTTGGTACATCGGCGTCTGCTTCATCGGCTCGACCGCCTGCTCGGGGGCAGCCGCCAAACCCTTCATCCCCTGCTGGTTGTAGTCGTGCCAGCCAGAGAAAGCATATGGCACCGAGGTCAGCACAAGCCTGCCGACCATCTCGGGATGGTCGATCGCGAGACGAAGCGCCGTGGCGCCGCCGAGCGAGTAGCCCATCACGTCGGCCGTCTCGTGACCAAGCCATTTGATCAGCTCGGCGACGTCGGTCGCCATCGCTTCAAAGGACATCGGCCGGTCGAAGGGCAGGGTGCGGCCGTGCCCCTGCAGGTCGACGCCGATCACCTGGCGTCCGGCGGCGAGGGCGCCAAGCACCGGGCCGAACATCTCGATCGAGCCGAAGCCGCCATGCAGCAAGACCAGCGGTCTGCCGCTGCCATGCAGCTCGTAGTATATCTCGACGCCGTTGACCGGGGCGTAGCCGGATTGAGGACGGGTGGGCATTGCGAGCGATCCTTCCATGGGTGCGGGTCAGAACCGCGCCAGCAGATCTTCCAGTTTGTCGAAACTCTCGTTGGTGCCATCCGCAAAACCACGGCGGACGACCGCCTCCCGGTGCGTCGCCGTGTCGAAGCTGGCGACCAGCGTGAGGCGTGTCCTCCTGCCGCCTTCCAGTTCCTCGAACGTCAACGTCTTGGTGAAGGCCGGAGGCGGATTGTCGCCGAAGATCTTCGGGTCCGCCGGCGCATTGCGGTAGACGATGCGCTCCGGCTCGAACACCTCGAGAATGACATTGTCGGTCGGGTATTCCTTTCCGTCCGGGCCGATCATCACGTGCACCCAACTGCCGCCGGTGCGAAAGTCGAGCTGCTCGACGCGGTTGGAAAAGCCCTTGGGGCCCCACCATCGCGCCAGGTGAAACGGGTCCGAGAACATCTTCCATACGAGGGCTCGCGGGGCGTTGAGGATGCGGGTGATGACGACGGTTTTCAGATGGTCGGCTGCGGAGACTGCCGCCGTCACTTCGCCGGCTCCGTCTGCATCTCCGCGAGCAGCACCGCGAGTTGCTCGATCGATTCGCGGCCGCCGTTTTCCATGCCCGTTGCCACCATGGCATCGCGCGCCTCGAAGCTAGGGAGCAGCGCGTGCGAGCGGTAATAAGTCCTGCCACCGCGTTCCTCGAAGGTATGTGTTTCGGGGAACGCGTCATCGCCCTCGAACTGCCCCTCGACGCCAAAGGTATTGACCAGCCTTTCCGGCGCCTTCACTTCGAGATACTTGCCGGTGAAGACAATGGTCTCACTCCCGTCGGGACGGGTGCAGACGTAGCGCCAGGTGCCGCCCGGTCGAAGCTCCAGCTTGTCGATCCGGGTTACCGGCGCAATCGATTTGGGCCCCCACCAGCGGGCGACGTGCGCCGGATCGGTGAAGGTTCTCCACACCAGCGCGCGCGGGGCGTCGAAGGTGCGCGTCGCGATCATCGAAGGCTCGGAGTTTGGGTACTCGAAGGTGAGGTCTGACATGATTGTCTGTCTCTCGGTTTCGGTCAGGGTTGCGATGTAGGCGCTCAACTGCTCAAGGCTGAGCGTCCAGAAGTGAAGGTAGGCCGCGAGCCGGCCGGCGGCTTCAGGCCCGCGCCGGTTGCGCAGCGGACGAAATGGAATGACGATCTTGGCGACCATCTCATTGCCTCTGCGGTTCAGTGCCGGCCGGCGTCGGGGTCGAATTTCTGAAGGTCCGCGAGGTACGCCTCGAGCTGGTCGAGACTTTCCTCCCAGAACTTGCGGTAGTTCTCGAGGAACCCCGCGACATCTCGCATGGGACCGGCCTCGAGCCGGCATGGACGCCATTGCGCGTCCCTGCTGCGCGAGATCAGCCCGGCATGTTCCAGGACCTTGAGATGCTTGGAGACCGCTGCAAGGCTCATGTCATAAGGCGCGGCGAGCTCCGTGACCGTCGCTTCACCCGTCGCAAGACGGGCGAGAATGCCCCGCCGAGTCGGATCGGCAAGCGCGGACAGCGTGATCGAGAGTTTATCGGACGGCATGTGTTACACCGCTAGGTTGTAAACTGATTGGTTGAATAGACTTGAAGTCGTCTCTTGTCAACCGAACGGTTGAGTAAGGTTGGCCTCTTCGCGAAAAAAGTTTGGAAGGTCGTGTCGAGTCCGGCTCGGCTGGTTCGTTGTGTCAGGAGAACGTGAGACAGTCCGTCTGCGCTATGAAGGAGAAAACCATGCGGTTCATGATCATCGTCAAAGCCACCCCAGACACGGAAGCGGGGGTCATGCCGCCGTCCGAGGCGATCGCCGCGATGGGGCGCTTCAATGAGGAGCTGATCGGCTCGGGGATTCTGTTGACCGCCGAAGGGCTGCAGGCCTCGAGCAAGGGGGCGAAGATCAAGTTCGAAGGCGGCAAGACGACGGTCGTGGACGGCCCCTTTGCCGAGGCCAAGGAGCTGATCGCCGGCTTCTGGCTCATCCAGGTCAAATCCCGCGACGAAGCGCTTGCCTGGGCCCGCAAGGCGCCGATGCAGGACGGGGACGAACTCGAACTGCGACAGGTGTTCGACGCTTCGGACTTCGCCCCCGACAGCGTTTCCGAGGAGCATCTGGAGAAGGAAAAGGCCTGGCGCGAGGCCAACCAGAAGCCGCTGACCAACTAAGCCTCAGGCACGGGAGCCAGAAAATGAAATTCATGATCATTCGCAAAGCCGACGCCGAAACCGAAGCGTTCGCCATGCCAAGCCAGCAATTGATCGACGACATGACCAGCTACAACGAAGGCCTGATTAAAGCCGGCATCATGAAGGATGGCGATGGCTTGATGCCAACGTCGCGCGGTGCTCGCGTGTCGTTCTCGGACGGCAAGCCGACCGTCACCGACGGGCCGTTCGCCGAGGCCAAGGAACTTATCGCCGGATACACGATCATCGAGGTCCCCTCGCTCGCCGACGCGATCGAGGTGGCCCGGAAATGGCCGGCCAGCGACGGCCACGGCAACGTGCAGCTCGAGATTCGACAGATCGTCACCGCTGAAGACCTCGGCTTCAATGACGAGCAGATCGCCCGCGTGGAAAAGCTCCGCCAGCAGGAGCAGCAGCAACAGTAGGACGATTGCGCCGGACGGCGGGATTTGGTGTCATCCACCATGGACCAGCCGCATCCGCACCGCGAAACCCAGCGCGCCGTTGAAGCCGTCTGGCGGATCGAATCCGCCCGGCTCATCGGCGCGCTGGCCAAGCTCACCCGCGACGTGGGGCTGGCCGAAGAGCTGGCGCAGGACGCCCTGGTGATCGCATTGAAGCAATGGCCGGACACCGGCATTCCAGCGAATCCCGGCGCCTGGCTGATGCAGACGGCCAAGCGGCGGGCCATCGACCATTTCCGTCGCAGCCAGGTGCTGGCGCGCCACCTGCCGGGGCTGACCTATGAGGCAGAGCTGGAACGGGACAGGCCCGCCGATCACGAGTCTCGCCTCGACGACGATGTGAAGGACAATGTCCTCAGCCTGATCTTCACCGCCTGTCACCCGGTGCTGAGTGCCGAGGCCCAGGCGGCGCTGACGTTGCGGCTGGTGGGCGGACTGACCACAGCCGAGATCGCGCGCGCCTACCTCGTTGCCGAACCCACCATCCAGCAGCGCATCGTGCGCGCCAAGCGAGCCCTCGCAGAAGCTCACGTTCCCTTCGAGGTGCCCCGCGGGCCAGACCGAGCCGCGCGGCTCGGATCCGTGCTTGAGGTGATCTACTTGATCTTCAACGAGGGCTACGCCGCCACGGCCGGGTCCGACTGGATGCGCACCGAGCTCTGCGATGAAGCGCTCCGCGTCGGACGAATCCTCGCTGGGCTTGTCCGCGATGACCCCGAAGTGCACGGCCTAGTCGCGCTCATGGAGATCCAGGCATCGCGGGCGGCGTCGCGCGTGGCCGCCGATGGCACGCCCATTCTTCTTCTCGACCAGGACCGCACCCGCTGGAACCAGACGATGATCCGCCGCGGACTCGCCGCGCTGGCGGAAGCCGAGCGGCTCGCGGGCGAGCGTCAGCCCTACACCCTGCAGGCAGCGATCGCAGCATGTCATGCCCGGGCGCACCGGGCCGACATGACCGACTGGACGACGATCGCGGGCCTTTACGACAGATTGGCGGACCTAACGCCGTCGCCAGTCGTTGAACTCAATCGTGCCGTGGCCCATTGCATGGCGTTCGGCCCTGAAGCCGGGCTCAGCCTGCTCGATCCGCTGATGGAGTTGCCAGTTTTAAAAAGCTATCACTTGCTGCCGAGCGTCCGAGGCGACTTCCTCAACCGGCTCGGCCGTTTCGACGAAGCGCGCGCTGAGTTTCGTAGCGCCGCCGCCCTCACGGACAACGAGCGGGAAAAGACGCTGCTGTTGAACCGGGCCGCCGGACAGGCATGAGCGGTCTCGATATCCGCCTTGCTCAACCGGACGACCGCCTGAAGCTTGTCGAGTTGCAGCGGCGCGCTTCGCTGGCCACCGAGACCGACGAAACACTGCAGAAGCTGCTCGAGCAGCCCGAACTGTTCGATATCGATGACGAGCTGATCGCCGGCAATCAGGTCTTTGTTGCGCACCGCCGGGGTCATATCGTGGGCTTTGCCGCAATCGTTGCGGACGAGGGCAACGACGCCGAGCTTGAGGGCCTGTTCGTCGAGCCCACGGAATGGCGCAAGGGCGTTGGGCGCGCGCTTGTGCAGCAGATCGCGCGCGAAGCGATCAACTGGGGCGCGACTCGCCTTCGCGTCCTCGCCAACGAAAACGCTGTGCCCTTTTACGAGGCCGTTGGGTTCACCTCGATCGGCGAGCAGGTGACGCCGCTCGGGCCGCTCGCGCGCATCATGGTCAGAGCCGTGCGCTGATGCCGGGGCCGGTTGTCAGGCAGCGCATCCCGGCCTGCTATGGTGGGGCGGTGCCGCAGGACGTGGTGCGACCGTACGCAGCAGAAGGCGCGCCGTGGTGCTTCCCGGGTTTCGATAGGCGAAATGCATGCCCGCGGGGACGCGCAGGAACTGGCCGGCCGGGACCATCGCAGCGACACCGTTGACCATGACCTCAAGCGTTCCATGCTCGACCAGCAGATGCGTCTCTGCTGCCTCGTGACAATGAGCCGGTATCATCGTGCCGACCGGCACGTGGTGAGCCGCCGCCCGATAGCTGAAATCGCAGCCGTCATTGGCGATCAATTCGGCGCGATTGCCCGCGATAACGAATGCCTTGCTGCCCAAAGTTGAAACTCCCCCAAGTTCGGAGACCAACGTATTCTGGGTTTTGCATCCTGAACAGCAGTTGAACGCGGCACTACGCGACGAATTGCACGCCGAGTTCTTTGAGCGAGCGCCAGATCACCTTGCAGGGATGCGGGCGCCGGCCGGGAACGAGGAGATCGAACGTTTGGGGGATGCCGCGGACGGTTGCGACTTCCAGCTTGGCGCCGCCGTCGGAGAGATTGCGGATCACGCAGTCGAGGCGCGTCCGCCCGCCATCGAAGACGATGGTCGCGATGATCATCGTGTGACGGCGCGGCAACAGCCGCTTTTCCAATCGGAGATCCAAGGCACTATCCAGCTGACGACCGCCCAACATAGCGCTAGCGGTGTTGAAGCCACGGCAATTCGGTCGCTAAGAATGCGCGTATCGGCGCAACGCGCCCTTAGCCTACTTAAGCCCGGCCAGTTCAAGACCGCCCACATAGAGGTCGAGCAGCCCCGGCTCCATGAACCTCAGGCCATCCCGGATCGATGCAGCGGTCATTGCGGGTCGCAGATAGACGAATTTATCCAGCGCATCGCGCGCTTGCTCGAGCTTGCCGCAGTGGGCGTAGTATGTGGCGAGGTCGCGGTAGGGCCAGGTGAGCCCCGGTCGCTCCGCCAGCGCCTGCCGCGCGAGCTCGACGCCGCGATCGGGTCGTCCCGCCGCGAAGTGGGCGAGCCCCATCCCCAGGTGCACGTTGAAGGCGAAGGGGTCGAGGGGCGACAACCGCGCCGACTGCTCGAACGCCTTGAGACCCTCCTCGGGCTGGCCGGTATAGACGAGCCCGAAGCCGCGCCGCATCCAGGCCCAGGCATGGTTCGGATCGAGCTCGAGCGCGCGCGCCGCGAGGCCGGACGCATGCTGCACGTCGCCGCCCAGCTGCATCATCGCCGAGGCAAGAGCGGTCAGACCGGATGGGTCGTCATTGACCGCTTGCGACGCGATCTCGATCAGTCGCTCGCCCTCGGCGCGCTCGGCGGCAACGTCCGTCGCCCAATTGTAGGCGACCTGCTGGCCGTGGGCCCAGGCACACAGCGCTGCCGCAAGGCCATAGTTGGGTTCGAATTCGAGGGCGCGTGTCAGATACTCGATGGCCTGCGGATTTTCGGTCATTCGATGCGCCCATAGATGGGGATAAGCGCGCATCACCAGATCA
>JANXSI010000087.1 GCA_025352765.1 Devosia sp.
GAGATTGAGCAGGGCGCGCACCCCCGTTTCCTTCTCGTCGGCGAGGACGAAGCGGGTCTTGGCGGCACAGGCGCGGGCGATGGCCTCGGCGCGCGCCGGACCGCCGGCGAAGATCTCGGGCTGGTTTTCCTCGAGCCAGAAAAAGAAGGGCTCGTCGTCGATCAGCCCGTATTTCACCGTCTCGGCATAGCCGGCGGCGAACTGCCGCGGCGGCAGCGTCAGAAGGGCGTTGAGGTCCGCCAGCACCAGCTTGGGCTGGTGGAAGGCGCCGATCAGATTCTTGCCGTGCGGCGAGTTGATGCCGGTCTTGCCGCCGACGGAGCTGTCGACCTGCGCCAAGAGGCTGGTCGGGATCTGGACGAAATCCATGCCGCGGCGGGTGATGCTGGCGGCAAAGCCGGCGAGATCGCCGATGACGCCGCCGCCCAGTGCCAGCACCAGATCGCCGCGCTCGAGCCGGGCCTCCAGCAGCCCCTCGACCACCTCGTTGAGGCGCTCGATCGATTTGGCCTGCTCACCATGCGGCACCACCACCACCGCGTAGTGCAGCCCCGCTGCGTCGAGCGAGCGGGTCAGCCGCGGCAACTGGGCCTTCGCCACCTCGTCATCGGTGATGATGCCGTAGCGGCGGCCGGGGAACAGCGCCTTGAGGCGCTCGCCGGCGCCCTCGAGCAGGTTGGGCCCGATCAGGATGTCGTAAGCGCGCTCGTCCAGCGGCACGTGGACCTTGGTCGGCTCAGCCATTGTTGCCCCTCAGATGGTCCAGCAGCGCGTCGATCACTTCGCTCGCCACCTGATCCTGCGGCACATCCTTGCTCACCACCGTCACATCGGCCTCGGCGTAGACCGGGTAGCGCTTGTCGATCAGCCCCTTGAGGGTTTCACGCGGATTGGCGGTCTTGAGCAGCGGCCGGTTGGAGCGGCGCTGCACGCGCTGAAACAGCAGTTCGAAATCGGCCTTGATCCAGACCGAGACGGCCGAGGCTTTGACCAACGTCCGGGTCTCGGCGTTGATGAAGGCGCCGCCGCCGGTCCCCAGCACCAAATCCTGGTCCTTGAGCAGGCGGGCGATCACCCGCTGCTCTCCGGCCCGAAAGTCGGCTTCGCCGCGGCTCGCAAAGATTTCCTCGATGCTCATGCCGGCGGCCTTTTCCACCTCTTCGTCGCTGTCGACGAAGTGGCGGCCGAGGCGGGTCGCGAGACGGCGCCCAACGGTCGTCTTGCCGGCGCCCATCATGCCCACGAGCACGATCGGTCGTCCGCCGAGCAGGGCGTTGAGCTCGTCCTTGTGCGCTTCGCGCTGCTGCGGTGCGGTGGTCATCTCAACCCCGGAGTTCTGGCGGCCGGGCGGTCACCCCGCCGAAACCGGTCGCTACCGAGCCGGTAACGCATGGTCGCGTTGAAGCGTTAGGGGAGGGTAAAGTCAATCCTGCTAGCCTCTGGCGTGCTCATATCGTGCCGTGCCTGCCCTTGATCGTGCCATAGATTGGCGAGACAAGAGGCCGCCAACAATCCTGGACCCAGATGCCCTCGCTGATCCGGCTGCTCATCGTTCTCATCGTGCTGGCCGGCCTCGGCTTTGCCGGCATGATCGCGCTCACGGTCATGGTCGATCCGGGCGAAAAGGACGTCACCATCAAGATTCCGGCCCGCGATCTGGTGCCGCCCGATGCCGATCCGCTCGACATCAATGCGCTGCCCGCCCCAGTCAATGTGGCGCCCAAGGATGCGAGCTCCGAGGTCGCGGTCGATACCTCCGACCCCGGTGCCAGCGATTCCGGCGTCAAGACAGTGGAACCGGTCGCTGTGGAATGACCGCTCATCTCGTCGAGTCGTTCCTCGAGATGATGAGCGCCGATCGCAGTGCGGCGCGAAACACCATCGAGGCCTACCGGCGCGATCTTTCCGATTATTGCGGGTATCTCGCCGGCAAGGGCAAGTCGGTCGAAACGGCGGCCCGCGAGGAGATCGTCGGCTATCTGGCGTCGCTCGACGGGCAGGGCCTTGCGGCGTCCTCGGCGGCGCGGCGCCTCTCGGCGCTCCGGCAATTCCACAAATTCCTCTGTTCCGACCAGATCCGGCCCGACGATCCGACGCGGATCGTCGCCAGCCCGCGGGCACGCCGGCCGCTGCCCCACGTGCTCTCGGTCGCCGAAGTCGACCGGCTGCTGACCACCGCCGAAGCGGAAGCCGCCGCCGACGCTTCACCGCAAAAGCGGGAGGTGGCGCTCCGCCTCTACGTGCTGCTGGAGCTGCTTTACGCCACCGGTATGCGTGTGTCCGAACTCGTCAGCCTCCGCCGCTCGGCGGTGATGCGCGACGCCAGTTTCC
>JANXSI010000117.1 GCA_025352765.1 Devosia sp.
CCCCCCCCGGCCCCCCACCACTGATCTAGCACCAAGGATACACATGACATGAGAGTCCTGGTTGTTGAGGACGACAAACGGACCTCGGACTACGTGCGACAGGGATTGATAGAAGCTGGGCACATTGTCGATGCGCTTGCCGACGGGCGGGAGGCGCTCGCGCACGCGGGCAAAGTTAGCTTTGATGTCATAGTTGTCGACCGCATGTTGCCGGGCCTCGACGGCCTCTCACTCGTAAAGGGCTTGAGGGCCTCGGGAACGACGACGCCTATTCTCTTCTTAACGGCTATCAATGGTGTCGACGACCGCGTCGAAGGTTTAGAGTCAGGAGGCGACGACTATCTTGTCAAACCGTTCGCATTCTCCGAGCTTCTGGCGCGTCTAAACGCCCTCGGTCGGCGGCCGCCCGCGCAAGTCGAGAAGACAACACTCGTGGTTGCTGACCTCGAACTTGACCTAGTCCGCCGCTCCTGCAGGCGAGCCGACCTTTCGATCGATCTCTTGCCTCGTGAGTTTGCCCTGCTTGAGTATCTGATGCGCAACCAAAGTCGGGTCGTCACTCGGACAATGCTCCTTGAGCAGGTATGGGATTTCCATTTCGACCCCCAGACGAGCGTAGTAGAAACCCATATCAGTCGACTTCGGGCCAAGATTGACAAGCCATTCTCAGCAGCCCTCATCCACACTGTGCGGCATATTGGCT
The DNA here is from genome assembly GCA_025352765.1 of Devosia sp. Taxonomy (GTDB): domain Bacteria; phylum Pseudomonadota; class Alphaproteobacteria; order Rhizobiales; family Devosiaceae; genus Devosia_A. The sequence continues at coordinate 704 of JANXSI010000117.1, forward strand.
ACTCGATGCATGCGTAGTGAAATTCTTCGAAGCACGCCATTTCGGCTCACAGTTATTTTCGGCGCGACGTTTTTCGCAGCGCTCGCGATAGCCGGACTGATCGCTTTTGGGTTGATCGAACGTGAGCTCAATCAGCGGATGGACCGCTCAATCACCGACGCCTTCAACGTAATTTCGCAGTCTTTTGGCGACAGCGACCTCACGGACCTGACGGACACTGTCCGTAGCCATGCGACAGCAACTCTCGACCACGACCGTGTGTACGCCTTGATCGACGCACGCGGCGAAGTGCTCGCGGGAAACGTCGCTCGTGCCCCACTTGCGACTGGCTGGATGACTCTCAGCTCCGCTGCGCTCGGCCTCATCGCGAAGAATGACGAGGGTCAATACCGCGTCTTTCTTGGTGACGTCGGCGGCACGCGACTGCTCATCGGAACGAGCTTTGCTGAAACTACCGAGATCGCTCGCCTTACGCTGACGAGTGTCGGCTGGGCTAGCGCAGCGATCTTGATTCTCGTTCTCGCGACCGGCGCAATGATGGCGATCCGCGCGCAACGGCGGATTGACGGTATCGCTGCGACTATGGCTCGGGTCGGGCACGGGGAACTGAGCGCGCGAATTCCTGTGGGCGCCCGAGGCGACGACATCGATATGCTGGCTCGCCAAGTAAACGTCGCTCTTGATCGGCTCGCAAGCCTAGTGGAGGGCATGCGCCAGGTGAGTGTCAATATCGCCCATGATCTCAAGACCCCGCTTAACAGGCTGGCGATCACGGTTGAGGCGGCGATCGAGGCTGACCTTGAGAGAAAACCGATTTCACCACTTCTCGAACAGGCGGAGGTCGAAATTAACCAACTCAACTCGACCTTCGATGCGTTGCTGCGCATCGCCCAGATCGAAGCCGGGGCACGACGCGCGCGCTTCGTTCAGGTCCAGTTGGCGGATGTTCTCGACAAGATCGCCGACGTCTATTCCGATGTCGCTGAGGAGAGTGAGCAGACGCTCACTGTGGCCCATGAAGACGGCCTGCCACCGATTGAGGGCGATCGCGATCTGCTGGTTCAGCTTTGCGCCAACCTCGTTGAGAATTCGATCCGCTACTCGCCCGCCGAGACACAGATTGAATTACTGGCCGTTCGATCCGGCGATGGCATTCTGGTGACTTTTGATGACAACGGCCCTGGCATTCCGATCGAGGAGCGGAGCAAAGTCTTCCAGCGGCTTTATCGTATCGATCAAAGCCGTACCCGTCCGGGAAATGGCCTCGGTCTCAGTCTCGTAAAGGCCGTCGCCGAATTGCATGGGGCTCATTTAGACCTTGGCGACAATGACCCCGGACTACGAGTTTCGATTTGGTTCCCGATATCCGCTAACAAATAGCAATACAAATCTGTAAGTCGAGCGACAGCGGGCTGTAATTTCAGATGCACATGATCCGATATCGATCGAGGACGTCCCGCGATCGCCGATTGGAGAGCCCTATGGTTTACCGCTTGAGAGTTTTGTCTCATCTCGTTCTCGTTGCGAGCCTTGCTGTGCTGAACGTTTCGACTACGCCCGTGTTTGCGGAAACCGCAGTCGCCGTTGAGAAGAACCCGCCAGGCGATATCCCTGACACCCAGGTGTTCGTTGCCTACAATAATTCGGGCTTTTCGATGAAGGTTCCTGAAGGTTGGTCGCGCACCGATCAACCAACCGGCGCTCGTTTCACCGACAAATACAACATCATCATCGCCACGGTGGGCGACGCCGGGACTGCGCCAACCATCAGCAGCGCAGCCGCGACGGAAGTCGCGTCCCTAAAGGCTAGCGGGCGAGCGGTAAAGATCGCCGATGTCAAGCAAGTGAAGCTGGACGGTGGTGAGGCAATTCGCATCGACTACTCGGCGAACTCCGAACCCAATGCAGTGACCGGCAAGCAAATCAGGCTTGAAGCCATACGCTTCCTTCTGTTCAAGGCGGGGAAGCTTGTCACGCTCGACATGGCAGCGCCGTTCGGCGCCGACAACGTCGATCAGTGGAACCTGATGTCGAACTCGGTTCGTATCCCTTGACCGATGCCATCCACGCCACGAACCTTTTTCGGTTCTTTCACGTCGGCGACGACGAAATAGTCGCACTACGTGGGGTCGATCTCGCGGTCGCCCCTGGCGAGTTTGTGGCTGTGATGGGCCCTTCGGGCAGCGGCAAGTCGACACTTCTAAGTTGCCTTGCCGGTCTCGACAATCCCGACGGGGGCAGCGTTGAGATCGCCGGGGAACGGATTACCAGGCGAACTGAAGTGGAACGCTGCCGCATCCGGGCTCGCTCGATCGGCATCATGATGCAGGCGGGCAACCTCTTCGCCCATTTGAGCGTCATCGGCAACCTGCGCCTGCAGCGGAACTTG
>JANXSI010000130.1 GCA_025352765.1 Devosia sp.
GCCTCGCCAACGCAGCCGGATTTTCGAACACGACGCGCTTACTGGCCAACAAGCCGAACTTCTGGCGCCTGCGGCCGGTGTTCCCGCCATGGCCGGCGGGGAACCTCGTTTGGGAGCGGGGGCGATCCCTCTCCCTGCCGCCGGCGTGACCCCGGTTTCAATCCAGGTCCCAGCCGAAACGCGCCGGTCCTCGGAACAGCACGACTGCTGCCCCGCCCCGACTTCCCCGCACCAACCACTCGTCATGATCTCGCTTCGGTGCGGCGATGGCGGGAGAATACAGCAGGTGCGAGGGGCGACAGTTCGCGATCGCGAAATCGGGGGTAAGGGACTGGGGGGACTGGGGGGACTGGGGAAGTGATGTCAGTTCGGGTGTCACTTTACTGAACGACTGCAAAGTGCGGGAGAGGGAAGCCGACTGAAGCTCCAGCGCTCACCCCGCGGCGCGCTGCGCCATCGGGGCGAGGGGCATGTGGTCGTCTTCGCCCGCCAGCAGTTTTCGGACCATGTCGGCGGGCATCGGGCGAGCGATCAGGTAGCCCTGGGCCTCGGTGTAGCCGGCGGCGTGGACGTTGCGCAGCTGTTCGGCGGTCTCGATGCCTTCGGCGGTCGTGGTGATGCCCATGCCGTGGCCGATTTCGGCAATGGCCCGCACGATCGTCTGGGCGCCGTCGGCATTGCTCATGGCGCGCACGAAGCTGCCGTCGATCTTGATCTTGTCGAAGGGGTAGCTCAGCAGATAGCTCAGCGCCGAAAAGCCGGTGCCGAAATCGTCGAGCGCGATCTTGAGGCCGAGCGCGTGCAGCTGGCGCAGTGCATCGAGATTGGCGGCGCTGTTTTCGAAGAACACCGACTCGGTGATCTCGATCTCGACCCGGTCGGGCGACAATCCGCCGGCGCCGAGCGCATTCATGATGGTCGCCACCACATTGCCGCGCTGGAACTGCACCGACGAGACATTGATCGCGACGCGCAAGCCGCGCGGCCATTTGGCGGCTTCGGCGATCGCCTCGCGCAGCACCCATTCGCCGATCGGGATGATCAGCCCCGTCTCCTCGGCCACAGGGATGAAGCGGGATGGCGGGATCATGCCCTCCTCGCCGTGCCGCCAGCGCAGCAGCGCCTCAAAGCCGGTGATCGACTGCGTCTTGAGATTGAGGATCGGCTGATAGTGGAGCGCGAACTCGCCGCGCTCGAGTGCCGCGCCGAGATCCTGCTCGAGCTGCCGGCGATCGCGCAGCGCCTTATCCATGGCCGGTTCGAAGAAACGGTAGCCGCCACGCCGGTCCGACTTGGCCGCATAGAGCGCGAGGTCGGCGTTCTTGAGCAGATCGTCGGTGGTCGCGCCGTCTCCGGGGGCGACCGCAACGCCGACGCTGAACGCAACGCTCTGCGGCGCGCCGTCGATGACGAACAGCCGGTGCCCCGCCTCGACGAGGCTGATCGCCAGCATGTGGGCATCGCGGGCGACGGTGCCCACATCCATCACCACGGCGAATTCGTCGCCGCCCATCCGCGCCGCCATGCCGGTCGTTCCGCAGGCCGCGGTCAGCCGGTGCGCGACTTCCTTCAGCACGCTGTCGCCGGCCGCATGGCCCAGTGTGTCGTTGATCGCCTTGAAGCCGTCGAGATCGATGAGCAGCAGGGCAAAGCTGCCCAGCCCATCGGCCTCGCGGACGCATTCGCCGAGCCTGAGCTGCAGCATGTGCCGGTTGGGCAGGTCAGTGAGCGCGTCGTGATAGGCGCGGTGCGCCAGTTCTTCCTGCAGCCGGCTGAATTCGGTGATGTCCTTGTGCGTCGACACCCAGCCGCCATCGGGCAGCGGCTGATGCGTCACCGAGACGATCTGCCCCGAATTGAGGGTGTGCACCTCGGTCGAGGACTGATGGTCGACGGTGAGTTGGACGCGCTCGTGGATGTAGCGGCCGAGGTCTTCGCCGACATGGCTGTTGGCCGCGATCCGGCCGCGCAGCACGGCCTCAAAGCTCGTGCCGCGCCGCCCCAGCCGTTTGGGCAGGCGATAGAGCGCGAGGAAACGGTCGTTGCAATAGACGAGCCGCTTGTTGCGGTCATAGATCGAGATGGCGTGTCCGGTGCTGTCGAGCGCTTCGGCCATCCGCCGGTTCTGCAGCCGGATCTCGCGGCGGCTGAGGCGGAGTTCGGCGCTCTGGCGCGCCACCACGTCCCGGAGCTTGGCCTCGAGCGCCGCAGTTTCGGTGCGCATCTGCTCGATGGCGCATTGCGCGGCCTGCCGCTCCTGCTCGGCTGCCGAATTAACCGACACAAGCGCGTCCGTCAGCCGGTCGAGATCGATCCCGCCGTCAGGGCGCCGCGCGTCCGCGAGCTGTCGGGTGAGGCGATCGTCCACTCGGTACTTTCCAAACCCCCGGAATTCCGGGGGTCTTACAGACCGAAAAGCCTAGGCTGGCGCCGTAAAGATTGGGTTAGTTTGCCCGCTTAGTTTCGGGGGTCGATGCAAACGTGATCAGGCGACGCGGCCGCGCGCCGCCACCGGCACGGTTTCGACCTCGCCATTGCCACCCACCAGATTGACCACGTCGAAGAGGTTCGAAACCACGCAGACATGGTTGGGGATGATCTGCAGCCGGTCGCCCACCCGCGGCCAGTCCGACGGCTCGGCAAGTTCGATGATGCCGTGTTCCTCGTTGAGCGCGGCAATGACCACCTCCTCGTGTCCCTGCACCGCGCCGAAGCCCGCAACCCCGCCGGTGTCGCTGCTCAGCGCCTTCGAGCCGGCGTCGATGACGATGCGGGTCGGCGTCGGCCGCGACACCACGGTGGTCAGCACCGTCAGCGCGCACTCGTCGAGCTTGGCGGCGCCGAACGCCACCTGCATGCGGTCGTAGTAGATGTAGGTACCCGGGCGCCGTTCGGTGACGACGCTGTCGGGCCCGTGCCACATGTCGGGGCTGTTGCCGGAGGTGACGACCTTGACCGGCAGGCCGGCCGCCTCGATCAGCGCCTTGGCGTCGCCCAGCCAGCGGTCGGCCTCGCGGAACTTGCCGCGGCCCGGATAGGTCATCAGCCCGCCGAAGACGAGGCCGGGTGCCATGGCGATCTGGCGGGCGAGGGCCAGCGCCTGGGCCGGCGACTGCACGCCGCAGCGCCCGCCGCCGGTGTCGCACTCGACCAGCACCGCCAGCGGCTTTTGCGCTTCGGCGAACCTTGCCGCATAGCCAGCGACGGTGTCGGGGCTGTCGGCGGTGACCGAAAAGGTGATGCGCTCGTTGAGGGCGCGCAGGCGTTTGAGTTTTTGCGCCCCGATGACGTTGTAGGGCATGAAGATGTCGGTGATCCCGGCGTCGGCCATCACCTCGGCTTCGCCAAGCTTTTGCACCGTGATGCCGGTGGCGCCGAGCGCCAGCGCCCGCTGCGCAAAGCGCGGCAGCTTGTGCGTCTTGATGTGGGGCCTCAGCTTATAGCCATTGGCGTCGGCGTCGGCCTGCGCGCGCTGCAGATTGGCTTCGACCTTGACCATGTCGATCACCACGCAAGGTGTGTCGAGATCAGCGATTTCCGTCATCGCGGGTGTCCTTAAGTGACCGGCGAACTGCCGGATGGGCGGGTGGGCGTAAACTGGGGCGCAACGAGACCGATCCAGAGGAACCGATGTCTGTCACGACCCGCCTGAGCCTCCCCTACATCGCCCCGCAGCAGGCGCAAAAGCAAGTCACCTACAACGAGGCGATGGCCGCCCTCGACCAATTGGTACAGCCCGCGGTCAAGAGCCGCAGCGTCGCCGTGCCGCCGGCGAGTTCGGCCGAGGGCGACAGCTACATCGTCGCGCCGTCGGCGACCGGCGCCTGGGCCGGCAAGGACAATCGGTTCGCCGCCTGGCTCTCGGGCGCCTGGAGTTTCCGCGTGCCGGGCAGCGGCGGCTGGTCTATGTCGAAGACAGCACCGAACTTGCGGTGTTCCAGGCGGGCGCCTGGGTGCCGTTCGTCACCATTGGCGGCGCCGCGGTGGCGAAGTTCGGCATCAATACCACGGCGGACCTCACGAGCCGGCTCGCCGTGGCGTCCGCGGCGAGCCTCTTCACCCATGCCGGGGCCGGCCACCGCATGAGCCTCAACAAAGCGAGCGCCGCCGATACCGTGAGCCTCCTGCTCGCCGACAATTTCTCCGGCCGCGCCGAAATCGGGCTCACCGGAGACGACGCGCTGCACGTAAAGGTGTCGCCCAACGGCTCAAGCTGGATCGAGGCCCTCAACATTGCCCAGGCCTCCGGGCTGATCAGCCTGCCGGCGGGGCAGCTGGCCTTTCCGGCGACGCAGAATCCGTCGGCCAACGCCAATACCCTCGACGACTACGAGGAGGGCAGCTGGACCCCGACCATCCAGTTCCTCGGCGCCTCGGCGGGCGTGACCTATGACGCCGCCAACACCAAGGGCCGCTACACCAAGATCGGTCGCCAGGTGAGCGCCACCTGCATGGTGACGCTGACCGCCAAGGGCAGCTCGACCGGCAGCGCGCAGATAACCGGACTGCCCTTCAGTGCGATCAACGATGGCCTGTTGACCGCCGCGTCGATCGGCTGGACGACAGGCATGTCGAGCGTCACCGGCGCGGTGATCGGCGCGCTGCTCCCCAACACCGGCCGGATCAACCTCTATTCGTCCAGCAACGGCGTCGCGGCAGCGCTCACCAACAGCAATTTCTCCAACACCTCGGCGATCTACGCCAGCGTCACCTTCGACGCCCAATAGGGCTTTTCATGCGCGGCGCGAGCGGCTAGGCCTTTGGCGTCGTTTTCCAGTTTTCAGGTCCGCCATGACGTCCTCGCCGATCGATCCCGCCAAACTCGACAAGCTCGCCGAAGTCGCCATCAAGGTCGGCCTGCAGCTGCAGCCGGGGCAGGACCTCTACATGACGGCGCCCACCGGGGCGCTGCCGCTCGCTCGCCGCATTGCCGAGCACGCCTACAAGGCCGGCGCCAACGTGGTGACGACCATGTTCTCGGACGAGGAGATGACGCTGGCGCGCTACAAATACGCGCCCGATTCGAGCTTCGACAAGGCCGCCGGCTGGTTCTACGAGGGCGTCGCCAAGGCCTTCACCGAAAACACCGCACGCCTCGCCATCGCCGGCGACAATCCGATGCTCCTGAGCGGGCAGGACCCCGACAAGGTCGGCCGCGCCAACCGCTCGATGTCGAAAGCCTATAAGCCGGCGCAGGAAAAGATCGTCAATTTCGACACCAACTGGACGATCGTGCCCTATCCGGGCACCGCCTGGGCCAAGGAAGTCTTCCCCGGCGTCAGCGACGACGAAGCGACCAGAACGCTCGCCGACGCGATCTTTGCGGCCACCCGCATCGACCAGGCCGATCCGATCGCCGCCTGGGGCGCGCACAATGCCCGCCTGCTCGAGCGGCAGACCTGGCTCACCGGCAAGAACTTCCGCGCCCTCAAATACACCGGGCCCGGCACCGATCTCGAGATCGGCCTTGCCGAGGGCCACGCCTGGAAGGGCGGCGCGTCCAAATCGCGCAACGGCATCGTCTGCAACCCCAACATTCCCTCCGAGGAAGTGTTCACCACCCCGCACCGCCTGCACGTCGAGGGCCGGGTGCGCTCGACCAAGCCGCTGTCGCATTCGGGCACGCTGATTGAAAACATCGAGGTCCGCTTCGAGGGCGGCCGGATCGTCGAGGCGCATGCGAGCCGCGGCGAGGATGTGCTGATCAAGGCGATGGACACCGACGAGGGCGGCCGCCGCATCGGCGAAGTCGCGCTGGTGCCGCACTCCTCGCCGATTTCGGCCTCGGGCATCCTGTTCTTCAACACGCTGTTCGACGAAAATGCCGCGAGCCACATCGCGCTCGGCCAGTGCTATTCCAAGTGCTTCGTCAACGGCGACACCATCACCCCCGACGAGGTGGCGCGCCGCGGCGGCAACACCAGCTTCATCCACATCGACTGGATGATCGGCTCGGGGGAAATCGACGTCGACGGGATCGGCCAGGATGGGTCGATCACGCCGGTGATGCGCAAGGGCGAGTGGGCGTAAGCTACCAAAATCGGGAGGGGATGAGATGGCGTTGACCAATGGCCAGCGGCTGGACCGGCTGCGCGTGCGGGCGGACGAGTTGAGCTACTGGACGATCCGCGAGGGCGTCGATGTGACGGGCTGGACCATCGACGGGGCGCCCACCGGTCTCGGCGGCGCCTGGCCGTCGCGGCAGGGCGTCCACACATTCGCCGCCACCGCGGAAGTTCCGGCGCATTGGCCGCTCGAGGACACCCGGCTCACTCTCGACCTCGGTGGCGAGGGCCTCGTCACGCTGTCCTATCCCAACCGCGATGCCGTCTCGTTCGGCGTCGACCCCTACCATCGCGAATTCCCGCTGCGCCACCGCCAGGTGGCGATCACGGCCGAGGCCACAGCGCGCGAACCCTTCGGCGTCCCGGTGCGCGATCCGCGGCTCAACCGCGCGGTGCTGCAGTGGAACGACGCTCCGGTCCGGCGGCTGGTGCTGCTTTTGGCCCAGATCGTCGAATCGGTCGATGCGCTGCGCACCCACGAAGTGGTCCCGCATCTGCTGACCGCGGCGGAAAATTGCCTCCGCAGCCTCGACTGGCCGTCGGCGACGGCGGACTATCTGGCGCGCGTAGCGCCCTCGCACCAGCAGCAGCAGATCTGGGAACTGCCGCCCTCGATCGATCCGGCTCCGGCGCTCGACCAGGGCCAGCGGGCGAGCGTCGTCGCGGCCTACGACGCGCTGCTCGACGAGCTCAAGGCGCTGCAGGAGCGCTATCCGCCCGAGGGCGAACTGCTGCTCACCGGCCACGCCCATATCGATCTCGCCTGGCTGTGGCCCTATGACGAGACGCGCCGCAAGATGCGCCGCACCTTCCACACGGCGCTGAGCCTGATGGAAAGTTCCGAGGATTTCCGCTTCAACCAGTCGACCGCGCACTATTACGCGCAGATCGCCGAGGATGACCCGGCGCTGCTCAATGCCATCAAGGCGCGCGTCGCCTCGGGCCAGTGGGAGACCGTGGGCGGCATGTGGGTCGAGCCCGATACCAATATGCCCACCGGCGAGTCGCTCGCCCGCCAGATCC
>JANXSI010000133.1 GCA_025352765.1 Devosia sp.
TCGTCGGCGAGCCGCGAGCAGTCCTCGGCGATCGGCGAGGTCAGCATTGCGGTGCGCCAGATGGACGAGATGACCCAGCACAACGCGGCGCTGGTCGAGCAGACCAATGCGGCGATGGAACAACTGGCCGCGACGGTGGTCAGCAGCGCCAAAAAGGCGTCAGAGGCGTCGGCTGGCACCGAGGCTGCCGCCAAGCTCGCGGGCGAAGGTGGCAAGGTGATGAACCAGGCGACCGACGCCATGGAACGGATCACCTCGTCCTCGGCCAAGATCTCCAACATCATCGGTCTCATCGACGACGTGGCGTTCCAGACCAACCTTCTGGCGCTCAACGCGTCGGTCGAGGCTGCGCGCGCAGGGGACGCCGGCAAAGGGTTTGCGGTGGTCGCGGTCGAAGTGCGCCGGCTGGCGCAATCGGCCGCGAGCGCCTCGGCCGAGGTCAAGGTCTTGATCGAGCAGAGCGCCAACGAAGTCTCGGGCGGGACGCGGCTCGTCGCCGAAGCGGCGGCCAAGCTCCATGAGATCGCCCGTGCCGTGCAGGACAACAGCGTGCTGATGAAGGACATCTCGTCGGCGAGCCGCGAGCAGTCCTCGGCGATCGGCGAGGTCAGCATTGCGGTGCGCCAGATGGACGAGATGACCCAGCACAACGCGGCGCTGGTCGAGCAGACCAATGCGGCGATGGAGCAGACCGAAGGCCAGGCGACCGAACTCGATCGCATCGTCGACGTCTTCAACATCGGCGCCAGCGGCGGCGCCAAGACCACGTCGCGGCCAGGGGCTCCCCGTCGCGCCGCGTAGTCAGCGGCCAGTGCCCACGGCCGGGTTGCCGATGCTGGCCATGTCGTAAGGCGTGGTTTGGTAGATCTCGTTGATCCAGTTCTGGAACAGCAGGTGGGCGTGGCTGCGCCAGCGGTTCTCGGGAACGGCGTTCGTGTCGCCGCCCGGGAACAGGTTGACCGGCGGCAGCGGGTCGAGGCCCGCCTTGACGTCACGCTCGTATTCGTCGGCCAGCGACCGGTTATCGTATTCGAGATGATTGAGCATGTGGACGGCCCGGTGCTTGGGGTCGTCGATCATGCAGACGCCGATCTCCGGGTTGTCGATCAGGACCTCAAGGTCGGGCGACAGGCTCGTGCGGTCGATGTCGTTGTAGCGGCTGACCGGGATCATCGGGCTGTCGGAAAAGCCGTGCAGCCACGGCGAGCGCGTGTTGAGGACGTTGTGGCGGAAGACGCCGAACGCCTTGTTGGCCATGCGGTAGCGCCGGGCCTGGTGGAAATGGTGCAGCGCCGCCTGGGCGCCCCAGCAGATGAACATGGTGCGGTGCACGTTGGTCTGCGTCCAGTCCATGATCTCGAGCATCTCGGACCAGTAGCGGACCTCTTCGAAGGGCAGGTTGGCGATCGGCGCGCCGGTGATGACGAAGCCGTCGAACTTGCGGGCCCGGACCTCTTCCCAAGTCGAGTAGAACGTCTTGAGGTAATCCTCGGAGGTGTTCTTGGACGTGTGGTCGGTGACGCGCACCAGCGTCAGGTTGACCTGCAGCGGCGTCGCGCCGATCAGCCGGGTGAACTGGGTCTCGGTGCGCTCCTTGTTGGGCATCAGGTTGAGGAGGCCAATTTCGAGAGGCCGGATGTCCTGGCGGTCGGCGCGGGTTGAATCCATCACCACCACGCCCTCGTCCTCGAGGGTCTTGCGGGCGGGGAGATTGTCGGGAATGCGGATGGGCATGATGCGATCTCGGATCGGTGGGGAACGGACGGGCTCGGCGCGGGTGCGCTAGCGCATTCGGCCCCGGATCGCGGTGGTGACGAGGTCGACGAACTCCTCGCCGTCGCGGACGGTGGCGAGATCGGCCGCATCGATGGTGTAGCCGAAATTGTCGGCGAGCTTCTGGTAGCGCGGCAGGCGGTCGTGCAGCAGCGCCTCAAAACCCCAGGCGCCGAAGGCGTCGGGATCGACCTTGCCCTCGTCGGCGACGTTGTTGAGCGTCTTGAACTCCGCCCACTTCCTGGTGAGGAAGGGCGGCTGGTAGTACATCGGCTTGGGGTGCGACCTGAACCGGCTGATCAGTTCGTCGGCGTCCTTTTCGGTGCCACGGATGTAGAGCAGCGTGGTCGAGGCGGTGAGCGCCTTGATCACCGGGTCTTCGGCATTGTCGGGGTCGACGACCTCGATCAGCGAGCCGCCGGTGTCGGCGATGAAATTGTCGTAGCCGTAGAGATCGTGGGCACGGGCGATGAAGTGCGGCACCTCCTTGAGGGCGCCGATCTCGGCGACGCGGTGCTGCTCCTGGCGGCGGCGATATTCGTCGAGCGGCAGGCCGCCCTTCTTCGGATCACCCGGCCGGCCGAGATAGGTCGACAGCGGCGCGAGGTTGGAGAAGGTGATGTTGGATTCAATCTTGATCGAATCCGAGCGCAGCAGGTCGCGGAGGAACGGCACCTTCATGGCCTCGGCCTTGAAGTTGTCGACGATGAACTCGCCCATGTGGCGGGTGCCGATGCGGTAGTCGACCGAGTAGTGGAACCACTGACTCTGGCGCAGCAGCGCCGCCAGCCGGGTCTTGCCGACGCCGGCCATGCCGAACACCGTCACCGCGTGGCGCGGGGCGTCATGAAACTGCTCGGGGGACGTAAAAAGCATTGGGTGCGCCTGATGTTCCGCCGTCGAGCGTTTAATGGAAGGGCAGAGCCGGCACAACGGCAGATTCTGCCCAGTTGCTCGGACTCTCTTGCCGCCCAGGCTGCCGCCGCGGGGCGCGCCCGGCGGGATATCTCATAAATATCATGGACTTGCGAGTCTGGCACTGCGCTTGCATCGCTGACGGCGAATAGGCACGCGTGGCGCGGCCAAAGCAGACGGGGACGTGAATGGGTATTTATGGGGCTCTCTCAACGGCGGTCACCGGGCTTCGGGCCCAGTCGTTCGCGCTCGAAAACATCTCGGGCAATATCGCGAACTCGCAGACGACAGGCTTCAAGCGCGTCGACACGGACTTCCTCGACCTGATCCCGGACGCGCCGACCAAGATCCAGACTTCGGGCTCGGTGCTCGCCCAGTCGCGCGCCACCAACACCACGCAGGGTGACGTCAAGTCGGTGTCGAACGCCACCTACATGGCGGTCAACGGTTCGGGCTTCTTTGTGGTCGAGCCGGCGCTGGGGCAGTCTGACGGGCAGGCGGTATTCGGTGGATCGAGCTTCTACACGCGCCGCGGCGACTTCGACATCAACAAGAGCGGCTACCTGGTCAACGGCTCGGGCTACTACCTCAAGGGCCTGCCGATTGACACGACCACCGGCAACATCAAGAGCTCGTTGCCCGAAGTCATCCGGATTTCCAACTCGTTCCTGCCGGCGGCGCCGACGACGCGCGTCAACTACCAGCTCAACCTGCCGCAACTGCCCAAGAACGGCGCCTACCAGACGTCGAAGACGCTGGGCAGCGAACTGATGAAGCCGCAGGATTTCACCACCATTGCCAATGACGTCTCGGCCAGTGCCACCGGCGCGAGCGCTGTGACCGGCGCCGCCTCGAGCGGCTTCCTGTCGGCCGGTGACACGCTCACGGTCAAGGTCGGCTCCGGTGCCGCGGTGACGTTCAACGTCACGGCGACCGGTGCAACCTCGGGCACCAATATCAGCCTCACGGCATCGACCACCATCGATCAGGTGCTGGCGGCGATCAATAGCGGCATCAGCGGCGCCACGGTCGCCATCTCCGGTGGCAAGCTGGTGGCCACAGCGGCGGGCACCACCAACAACCTGACGATCACCGGCAGCGCGCCGGGCCTCGGCTTCACCAACGGCACGACCGAGCCCAGCATTGCGCTCAACACCCAGCTCGCGGCCCGCGTGCCGACGATCAAGGCGCAGGATTCCGACGCCTTCATCAACGAGTCGATCTCGGGCGGCGCCATCACCGTCTATGCCTCGAACGGCGCGCCGGCGAACGTGCAGCTGCGCTGGGCCAAGATCGCCAGCACCGACACCGGCGGGGTCGATCGCTGGAACCTGTTCTACCTCAAGAACGGCGATGCAACCGGCACGCAGGACATGTGGACCAATGTCGGCACCGACTACGAGTTCACGGCTGACGGCGCGCTGAGCCCCGCCATCACCTCGACGGCACTGACGGGCGTGACGGTCGATGGCGTGGCGCTCGGCAACGTGACGCTCAACTTCGGCACCGGCGGCATCACCCAGTTCAACGATCCGAACGGCACGGCGGGCGTGACGGCACTCAGCCAGAACGGCTATGCGGCGGGCCAGTACACGGCGGTGTCGATCAACGATGCCGGGCGCGTGGTGGTGTCCTACGACAACGGCCAGCAGGTCGAGACGGCGCAGGTGATCACGGCGAACTTCAACGCCGCCAACCAGCTCAAGCGGCTCGATGGCGGCACGTTCGCGGCGACGGCGGATTCGGGCGAGCCGATCCTCAACGTGCAGGGCGGCGTGCTCGGCTCCTCGCTCGAGAGCTCCAACACCGACATCTCGGAAGAGTTCACCAAGCTGATCGTGACGCAGCAGGCCTATGCGGCCGGCACCAAGATCGTCTCGGCGGCCAACGACATGCTGCAGCAAGCACTGAACATGATCCGCTGAGCGGCGGGTGAAGTGGAGTAGGGGTTATGGGTCTTAGCGCGTCAATCTCGAATGCTCTGTCTGGCATGAGCACCAGCCAGGCGAGCCTCGAGGTGCTGTCGCGCAACGTCTCGAACGCGGGCACGCCCGGCTACCACAAGCAGTCGCTCACCGTCATCGACACCAAGAACTCCAACTCCGTCTCCGCCCGTTCGGGCGGAGTGGAGCGGGCGTTCAACAAGAGCCTGCAGGCCTACTACACCCGCGCGTCGTCGGATGCCTCGTACGCCGATACGCGATCGTCCGTGCTCGACCAGTTGCAGACGTTCTTCGGCAAGCCGGGCGATCCGGGCTCGCTCGACACCGAGTTCTCGACGTTCCAGAACGCCATGCAGTCGCTGAGCACCAGCCCCGACGCGTATGCGACGCGGGCCTCGGTGCTGTCGCAGGCGCAGGCCATGGCCTCGACGCTCAACTCGCTGTCGCAGTCGGTGCAGTCGCTGCGACAGGACACCGAGACGCAGATGGCGAGCGGCGTCGATACGCTCAACCGCGCCATCGCATCACTCGCCACGATCAACACCCGGTTATCGAGCCGCACTTCGGACGGCGCCACGCAGGCCTCGCTCGAGGACCAGCGCGATCGCCTGGTGTCGCAGATCTCGGAACAGATCGACGTGCAGGTCGATTACCGCACCGATGGTTCGGTGGCGCTGATGACCCGCACGGGTGTCGGCATCCTCGACGTCAAGGCGTCGACGTTCGAGTTCCAGCCGTCGGGCACGATCACGGCGGAAAAGCAGGCCAATGTGGTGTCGGCCAAGAACGGTGTGGGCACGCTATCGCTGATCACGCCGTCGGGCCTCAAGCTCGATCTCGTCCAGCAGAATGTGCTGCAGTCGGGCAATCTGGGCGCCCTGGTCGAGCTGCGCGACAAGACGCTGGTGACCGCGCAGGACCAGCTCGACCAGGTCGCTGCCGGGTTGGCGCAGGCAATGTCGACCGTCACCAAGGCGGGTAGCGTTGCAAGCTCCGGCGCCAAGAACGGCTTCAGCCTCGACGTCAGCGGCATCCAGGACGGCAGCAACTTCACCGTCGACTATGCGGTGGGCGGCGTCGGCAAGTCGATCAAGGTGCTCAACGTCGCCGACACCAGCAAGCTGCCGCTCGACTATCTCGACGCGAGTGGCGTGCGGGTCATCGGCGTCGACTTCTCGCAAGGCACCGCCGCGATGGCGACGCAGCTCAGCGGCAAGCTCGGCTCGAGCTTCACCGTCAGCGGATCGGGCTCGACGATCACCGTGCTCGACGACGGTGCGGCGGCCACGACCGACGTGACGGCCGTGACCGGACACTCGGTGGCGACGGCGCTGCAGAACGGCGATCCAGCGCTGAACCTGTTCGTCGACAGCGGCAACGCGAGCTATACCGGAACGCTCGCGGGCCGCGGCCAGCAGCTCGGTTTTGCTGGACGGATCACTGTCAATTCGGCCATCCTCAACGACAACAAGCTGCTGGTCCAGCACCAGGCAGGCGGATCGCTCGGCGACTCGACGCGCGCCAACTATCTGTTGAGCCAGTTGCAGACAATGACGTTCGCAACGCCAGACTCGTCGCTGGCCGGCGCCAATCCGGGGCGCCTTGGCGGCACGGTCAGCGAGCTGGTCTCGCAGACGATGGATCATACCGGTGGCGTTGCCGCTGACGCCACCAGCGATGCCGATACGCAGAAGACGACGATGGAGACGCTCACCCAGCGCATGGACGGGGAATACGGCGTCAACGTCGACAACGAAATGGCGCAACTGGTCCAGCTCCAGAATGCCTATGCGGCGAACTCGCGGGTCATCTCGATGGTCCAGGACCTCATGAACAAGCTGCTGGAGCTCTAGAATGACGACGATCGGCCGCACATTCTATCCGGTGCAGACCAGCATGGAGCAGATCGGCCGCATGCAGGACCGCTTCGCGGCGCTGCAGAAGCAACTGGCCACCGGACAGAAGGCCTCCAATCTCGCCGAGATGGGATCGACCCGCTATTTCAGCCTGTCGGTTCGGGCCCGGGCCAACCGGATTTCGGGCTATGGCGAAAGCATCGACATGGTCAACCTCAGGCTCGATGCCTTCAACCAGGTGACCACCAGCCTCGAGAAGGTGGCGCAATCGGCGCGCACCGCCATTACCCCCAGCGCCTTCGGTTCGAGCGCATTCAGCTACGGTACGGTGCCGAGCCTGGCGCGGGCCAATCTCGACCAGATGGTCGACCTGCTCAACACCGACGTCAACGGCCGCTATCTGTTCAGCGGCGCCAAGACCGACCAGAAGCCGGTACAGGGCACATCTGCCATTCTCGACGGCGCCGGCGGCAAGGCAGGCTTTTCGCAGGTGGCGGCCGAGCGCCAGCAAGCCGATGTCGGCAACGGCCTCGGACGGCTGACGCTGACGGGCGCCACCGACACCGTGACGCTGAGCGAGGACGGGGCACATCCGTTCGGCTTCAAGCTCTCGACCGTGACCTCGACCGGCAGTGCGCCGGTGACGCTGACGCAGCCCAACGGCACTGCGCCGCAAACGGCGTCGATCCAATTCACCGGCGTGCCGATCGCCGGGCAGACCGTTTCGGTCGGCCTGACGCTGCCCGATGGCTCGTCCGATACGGTGACGCTGACGGCGGTGACCGGGACGCCGGGAGCCGGCGAGTTCCAGATCGGAGCCGACGTCAACACCACGGCCGCCAATTTCAAAACGGCGCTCCAGAGTTCGCTGACCACCGAGGGCGGGACCACGCTGGCCGCAGCCTCCAACAACGCCGCCGCTAACAATTTCTTCAACGCCCAGGGCCAGCAGGTGATGCGGGTGCCTGGGCCGAACTTCGCCACGGCGACGTCGCTGGTAGTGGCCGATCCGACGACTACCGTGATCTGGTACCAGGGCGGCAACGACACCAACGCCCGCGCCTCGGTGCAGGCCAAGGTCGACGACAACCAGACCGTGTCCTACGGGGCGCAGGCCAACGAGATGGGCACGCTGCAGATGATGCGCAGCTTTGCGGTGCTGGCGGTTCAGAATTTCACCACCTCCGATCCGACGTCGGAAGGACGCTACGACGCGATCGCCAGCCGCAACGCCGATCGCATGTCGCCGATCCAGAGCGGGCAACAGGGGTCGCTCGAGCTGCTGGCGGTGGAGCTGAGCAACACCAAGGTGGCCATGGCCGATATCTCGACGCGGCACGATGCCTATGTTGAGCAGCTCAACAGCATGGTGAGCAAGGTCGAGACGGTGCCCGACGAACAGACGGCGGCGGAATTGCTGGCCCTGCAGACGCGGCTGCAGGCGAGCTATCAGGCGACGTCGATGATCTCGCAGCTCTCGCTGGTCAACTACATCAAATAGAACGTCGATGTATCGGCAGAGTGTGGCGCGCGAGCTGTCAGTCGCGCGCGTCGCGCGACTGCGTCCGGCGTGCGCGCTGGAACGGCGGTTTTACTCGGGGGCGTTGGCGCGGAGACCGGCAGCGAGCTGACGGTTGATGTTGATCAGCACGTCGAGCTTGGAGGCCACTGGTTCGGCCTGCAGCGACAGCGATTGCTTCATCACGAAGATCCCGAGATTGGCAACGTTCTGGCGCACGTCGATCGGCAGCGGGCTGTCCTCGCGGGTGACCGAGGTCATGAACACTGTCCACAGCCGGCGATTGAACTGCAGGGCGTTGGCCAGTTCGAGGCGTGGAATGCTGTCCCAGTCGTCGCGCATACGCTGCAGATTTGAGGCCGAACGCGACAGCAGGTTGGCTTCGAGATCACGCGGGTTTGTCGTCCGCTGCCCCGTCTGCTGGTACGCCGAGGCTGCCTGATTCTGCATGGGAAAGAAGTTCCTGCTCATACTGGACGAGCCGCTTGGCGGCCCTCAGAGCTTTGTAAAGAGCCCCGGTTAATATGTCGTTGTTAATTTCCTCTACAATGGGAATTGTTGAGGGCGCCGCGTGGATGATGTCGTCGACCAGCTGGAAGTACTCGGCCCGCACGGTCTCGATGTTGTCGTCGAGGTACATCAGCTGCACCGCCAGGTAGATCCGCTTCGCAGGCGAATTGGCGGTTGCGGGCGTCAGGATGTCCTTTTCACGCAGGATCGGCGATTTGCCGTCGATGAACAGCCGGGTGCGCTGATCGGAATTGGTGATGACGCAATTGCCGACGATCAGGCGTTCGTGGGGCTTCAACTCGACTTTGAGAGACATGGCAAGACTCGCGTGAACTCGCTCGACCATACCCGATCGGGGTGACCAAAGGGTATCGGCTTTCGAGCAGGGCCCGGGGGTGGCCCTCAAAGCAGAAGGCGGGCACGGGGCCCGCCTTCCGGTATTTCAGACTGCAGCAGAGATTACTGGAGCAGGCGGAGGACGTTCTGGTCGGACTGCGAGGCCAGCGACAGGGCCTTGGTCGAAAGGCTCTGGCGGGTCTGCAGGGCGAGCAGGTTGGCGGCTTCCTGGTTGGAGTCGGCGAGCGTCAGGTTCGAGGCACCGGTCTGCAGGGTGTTGATCAGGGCCTTGGTGAAGTCCTGACGGGTCTGCACGACCGAGAGGTTCGAACC
>JANXSI010000148.1 GCA_025352765.1 Devosia sp.
CGGCTGGGGCCCGATGATGAGCGAGGTGGCGTTCTTCGTCAAAGACGTGGTCGGCCCCAAGGGCGCGGTGTCGATCGTCCCCAATCCGACGGCGGCCAAGGCGACCGACGAGGTCTCGGACTCGGCCGATATCGACCGGCATACCAAGACCGACGCGATCCAGTACCACCACGCCGAAGTCGGGCCGGACAAGAATTTCCTCCGCAAGGACGAGATCTTCCGGATGGACGACGAGCCCGGCCACCAGGAACTCTGCGACCGCGAACAGGCGTTCTTCCTCAAGGCCATCAACGAGGACCTCGATCTGTCCGACTCGATGGACGCGGCGGTCAACAGCCTCCGCATCGTTTTGGCCGCCGAGCAGAGCATCAACGAAAAGCGCGTCGTCGAACTCGCCTGACGAGGTGCGGCACCGCTGGAGGTCGAAATGACCCAGACAACAGCCGGCGCGCCCTTCGACCTCGTCCTCAAGGGGGGACGGGTGATCGACGAGCGCAACGGCATCGACGGCGTCTTCGATGTGGCGCTGCAGAACGGAAAGATCGCGGCCATCGGCCCGGGCCTTGCGGGCCACCGCACCCGCGACGTCAGCGGCTGCATCGTGGCGCCCGGCCTCATCGACATCCACACGCACGTCTATCACAAGGCGACGTCGCTGAGTGTTGACCCTGGCCTCGTGGCGCGGCGCGCCGCGATCACCACGCTGATCGATGCGGGCAGTGCCGGCGCCGGCAATTATGACGGGTTCCGCGACTATGTGATGGCGCACTCGCCCTATCGCATCCTCGCCTTCCTCAACATCTCGTTTCCCGGCATCTTCGGCTTCGACAAGGGCCTGTTCATCGGTGAGGCGACGCTGGCCGAAATGCTGCCGGTCGACCGCTGTGTCGCCAAGATCGAGGCCAACCGCGACCGCCTGATCGGGGTCAAGGTGCGGATCGGCGGACCGGCAACCGGCGATCTCGGCCTCGGCGCGCTGCGCCTTGCGCTCGAGGCGGCGGAGGCAACGCAGCTGCCGCTGATGGCGCATATCGGCGGCCCGCCGCCGAGCTACGCCGAAGTGGTCGACATGCTGCGGCCCGGCGACATTCTGACCCACTGCTATCGCCCCGATCCGAACTCGGCGCTGGGCGAAGACGGCAAGATCCTGCCGGCGGTGCTGGCGGCCCGCGACCGCGGCGTGCTGTTCGACATCGCCCACGGCATGGGGGCCTTCGGCTATGCCAGCGCCGAGGCGGCGCTCGCCGACAATTTCCCGCCCGATCTGATCTCGAGCGATGTCCACGTTATCTCGATCGAGGGGCCGGGGTTCGACCTGCTGCACACGATGAGCAAGCTGCTCAATTGCGGGCTGCCGCTCAGCGACATCATCGGCATGTCGACCAGCCGTCCGGCGCTCGCGATCCGCCGGCCCGACCTTGGGCATCTGGCGGTCGGCGCGGTGGCCGACATCTCGGTGCTGCGGCAGGTCGAGTCCGATTTCGTGTTCACCGACGTGACGGGAGTCAACCGGCAGGGGACGACATTGCTGCAGCCGGTCGCCTGTTACCTCGGGGGCACCGAGATGGAGGTCTCGCAGCGACCGTTCGAGGCGGCCTTCATCGGCGCCCACGCGCATGACCATCATCATCACTGAGGTCCGGTCCCCGTGAGCTACAAGGCCATCTACACCTACGCATGGGACCTCGCCGAGACGGGCGTTGCCGCCGCGGCAGGCGAGTTCAGGACGCTGGGGCTCGACACCGTCACCATCGCGGGCAGCTACCACGCGGGCAAGTTCCTGAGGCCGCACGGCAAGGCAGGCAAGGTGTATTTCCCCGAGGATGGCACCGTCTACTTCAACGCCGATCCGTCGCGCTATGGCCCGATCAAGCCGGTCGCCAACAGCCTGCTCGCCGAGCGCGACGTGCTGCGCGAGGTGACGACGCAGAGCGGCATGGCCACCAATGTGTGGATGGTGCTGCTCCACAACACGCGGCTCGGCATGGCACATCCCGAGGCGGTGGTCCGCAACGCCTTCGGTGACCCGTATTTCTACAATCTCTGTCCGTCGG
>JANXSI010000157.1 GCA_025352765.1 Devosia sp.
CAATGAATGGGCAGCGCGCGATGAACGCATCATCGCTATGGAGCTACCGCATCAAGGAGTCTCCAAAACGCTTCAAGCCGGCCTGGCGATAGGACGTGGTAAATTCTTCGCCCGAATGGACAGCGACGACATTTCCTACCCAAGGCGGTTTGAAGCGCAGATAAGGCATCTTGAGGACAATCCCGACTGCATTCTGGTTGGGACTGCCTATGATTTTCTCACCGACGGAAAGCTCACGCCTGGCTACGAGCTACCGCGGCGACGGACGTACGTCCCCGGGCATCGTGAGGGTGTCTTCGTATGCACCCCAACGAACATGATGAGAGCCGAAGCAGCTCGACGCGTGGGCTTTCGGGAACAGTTCGAGTCCGCGGAGGATTCCGACTTTCTGCAGCGAATCCTTCGGTTTGGGGCTATCGACAATTTGAGCGAGGTGCTGCTTGCTTATCTGTAGCGCGACAATCAGGGTGAGAAGCTGGCGACAATCAAGATGAGACGGATGTGTCGCGGCAAGGTTGATGATTTCGGTAAAGTTGGTGTCGCGCAAGGGGTGTGTTTGAGTTGATCGTCGCGGCGGGTCAATCAGCGCCAATATTGGCGGGTGTGGCGCGCGAGGGTGGGCGTCCGGGCCCGTGTTTTCGTTCGATTGCCTGGCGTCGTCGGTAGCTGTCGACGTTCATCTCGAGGATCGTCGAGTGGTGCACGAGGCGATCAACGGCGGCGAGGGTCATGGCGGGATCCGGGAAGACCTTTCCCCATTCGCCGAAGGGCTGATTGGCGGTGATCAGCATCGAGCGTCGCTCGTATCTTGCGCTGATGAGTTCGAACAGCACGCTGGTCTCGGCCTGGTCCTTGGTGACGTAGGCGAGATCGTCCAGGATCAGCAGGTGGAAGCGGTCGAGCCGGTCGATTGCTGCTTCGAGGCCGAGCTCACGACGCGCCACCTGCAGTTTCTGGACGAGGTCGGTCGTTCTTGTGAACAGCACGCGCCAACCATTTTCGATCAGGGCGAGGCCGATGGCGGACGCCAGATGGCTCTTGCCACCTCCGGGCGGTCCGAACAGCAGCAGGTTGGCGCCCTTTTGCAGCCATGCATCGCCAGCGGTAATGGCCATGACCTGGGCCTTGGATATCATTGGCACTGCCTCGAACTCGAAGCCGTCCAGGGTCTTGCCCGGCAAAAGGCGAGCCTCGGCGAGATGACGTTCGATGCGACGGCGGTCCCGTTCGGCCAGTTCATGTTCGGCGATGGCGGCCAGGAACCTTGCCGCAGGCCAGCCCTGTTTGTCGGCCTGTTCGGCGAACTGGGGCCAGATCAGCTTGATGGCCGGCAGGCGCAGTTCGTTGAGGATGAGGCTGATCCTTGCAGTGTCGACGGCGGTATCGCTGGTCATGCCGCTTCTCCGGTCAAGCCGTTGTCCAGCAGGGCCGCATAGGCGCTGAGCGGAGCCAGATGCACGACGACGGTGGGCAATCGAGCTGGATCTGGAGCGAAGCGCTCGCGCAGGGTGCTCATGTCGGGCAGCTGCCCGGCCTCGAGAGCCTGCGCGAGTTGGTCGGCCAGTTCGCTCTCGCAGCCACGCTCGTGGGCCATGGCCAGCAGTTCGACCATGAGGCGGCACGCCTGTCGCTCGGGCAATCGCTCCAGCAAAGCCTCGAAGGTTCGTCGGTAGGCCTCGCGTGGAAAGAGCTGGTCGCGATACACCAGGTTGAGAAGCGCCATCGGCTTTCGGCGCAGCGCATGGATCACATGGTGGTAATTGACCACCTGGTCATGCTTGCCCGAGCGAGACGCACGCCCACGCGGCAGGGTCATCAGCGGCGTGCCGCCGATCAGCACCTCGAGCCGATCATCGAACAGGCGAACCCTGAGCCGGTGGCCGATCAGCCGCGAGGGCACGGTGTAGAACACCTTGCGCAGCGTGAAGCCACCCGAGGAGGTGACCCGCACGCTCACCTCTTCATAGTCCGAGGAGCGCCGGTCGGGCAGTTTGCGCAGTTGGGCGCGTTCGGCCTCGATGAGTCTTGCATGACGGGTGTTCTGGCGGCCGACGATCTCGTCGATGAAGCCCCGATAGCCGACCAGGGCGTCGAAGTCGGCCGAGCCGCGCAGCAGCAAGGCGTCGGCGATGGCCCGCTTGAGATGACCGTGCGGTCCCTCGATGGCGCCGTTCTCGTGGGCGATGCCCGGGTTGTTGCGGGTCGCGATCATGCCGTAGTGACTGCACAGCTGTTCGTAGCGTTGGGTCAGGTCGGCGCGGGCGTCCTTGTCGAGATTGCGGAACGCGGCCGACAGGGAGTCGCTGCGATGTTCGAGCGGCGCGCCGCCCAATGACCACAGGGCATTCTGCAGGCCTTCGGCAAGGGCGACAAAACTCTCGCCGCCCAGCACAACATGGGCGTGCTCGAAGCCGGAGTAGGCGAGCCGGAAGTGATACAATCGGTGATCGAGGGGCGCGCCCGCGATACTGACCCCGGCATGCCCCATGTCGGTAAAATCGGACAAGCCCAGTCGGCCAGGCACGTGTATCTGCCGGAACATCACCTCCTGTTCATCGCCGTGGAGGGCACGCCAGGAGCGGATGCGACGCTCGAGGGTCCGGCGAACGCCACTGCCCAGCTCGGGATGCCGCCGGATCATCTCCTCGAACACCGAGATGGCGCGAAGCCCCGGGGCCGCGGTGAGCATAGGCACAACTTCAGCGTCGAAAATGGCGGCAAGCGGATCGGCGCGTCGTCGTCCCCGCGGCGCCGCTGGGGGCGATGGGACCTTGCGGTCCTTCTCGAAACGATACGCCGTGGCCCGGCTGATCGACGCTTTCGCCGCCGCAATCGTCGGCGTGCTGGTCTGACGGAACTTCATGAAGAGCCTCATCTGGTGATCGGTTACGTGGCGGCCGGGCACAACGTGGTTCCTCCCAGAATCCGGAAAGCACCATTGCCATGCCCGTTCGACCGCTTCACAAGCCGCCCCCAAAACAAAGGGCGGTCACCGTCTCATCCTGATTGTCGCTGCCGTCTCATCCTGATCGTCGCGCTACACTTCGCGATGGGCAACGTTGCGCTGAGCTATTGGGCGGTAAATCCACCATCGATCGGCAGTAGGGCGCCAGTGACGTAGCTGGAATCGTCGCTCGTAAGATATATCACACCCTTGGCTACTTCGTCAGGCGTCCCGATGCGGCCCATCGGCGTTGCATCTAGGATCGACTTGCGCATGTCCGGCGGCTGGTCGCGCACCATTTCA
>JANXSI010000263.1 GCA_025352765.1 Devosia sp.
GCCAGCGGCGCGAAGTTGCCGCGATCGAAGCGATAGGCGATGCCGGCCCGGCGCTCGCCCGTCGCCAGTTGCGGAGCTGCCGCCACGAAAGGCTGGGAATGATCCTCGAGATCGGGAACGGTCGGCTTTTCCCAGGCTGTCGGGCGGAAGGCTGGGCGCGGCGAGCGCTCGCCGAGCAAACCCACACCGGGCGCCGGGATGATCAGGACGGCCGGGCGATTGAGGCTGGGCAGGAAGGCTAGCAGCCCGCCGCCGGCCGACGCGGCGATGAGTGCGCCGACCGACAGTCCGATCCCGTGGCCGAGCAGCGCCACGATCAGCAACCAGCCGATCGCATTGACGAGGATCATCAGCCCGCCGATCCTCGGAAAGGCCAGCACCGCGACACCGCCGCCGATCGCGGCCAGCGAGATCAGGTGAATGGTAATGACGAGGAGAATGAATGCGGGACGCCCGACAGACGAGGCATCGACCAGCGAGGCCCCGGCATTCCACCAGCCAAATCCGAGCCCGCCAATCCCGGAAATCAAACCACAAAACAGGATTGCCAGTCGCAACACGCACTCCCGATGCAGCTACCCCCCCGGGTGCCGGTGACTGCTCTAGCACCCAAGTTCAGGCACGGATATGGCAAGGCCGACGTGTCCGCATCAACTCGGCAGGTGCCGAAAAGGCTAATGTCCGGAACGAATTACCGCACAAGGCCGCCGCGATGCTCAGTACCCGAGCGCCATGCCGTCCTTGCGGTGGTCCGAACCGCCCACCAGGACGCCGCGGTCGCGATCAATGTAGATCGCCTGGCAGCCACCGATCGGCGAGTCGGACCACAGTGTCCGGTGGCCGCGGCTTTCGAGGTCGGCGCGCACCGCGTCCCCGAACGCTGGCTCCAGCGTCAGCGTGCCGCCGAAAGCGAAGCTGCGCGGCGCCTCGTTGGCGCGTTGCGGATCATATCCGCGGTCGAGCATATGGGTGAGGAAATGCGCGTGGCCGGTTGCCTGGAACTGCCCGCCCATGACGCCGAACGGCATGACCGGCACATCGTCGCGGCACAGCAATGCCGGAATGATTGTGTGGAGCGGCCGCTTGCGACCCGCCAGCTCATTGGGATGGCCGGGCATCAGCGAGAAGCCGCTGCCGCGGTTCTGCAGTAGCACGCCGGACTTTTCTGCGTAGATGCCGCTGCCAAAGCTAGCAAAAATCGAGTTGATCAATGAAACGACGTTCTGGTCACGGTCGACGACGCTGAGATAGACGGTATCTCGATGCACCGGGCCGTCCCAGACCGACGGCTCCGAGGCACGATCCATCAGGATGCGCGACCGCAGCTTTGCGATGAAGGCGTCCGACAGCAGCTCGTCCACAGGCACGGTCATGTGCCGCGGATCGGCGAGCAGGCTGTCGCGCAGCGAATAGGCGGCCTTGCTGGCTTCCGCCAGCAGGTGAATGCGGTCAGCCTCGCTGATCGCGGCGTCGGTCATGTCGAAGCCATCGAGGATGCGGGCGATGATCAGGGCCGCAAGGCCTTGTCCGTTGGGCGGGCACTCGAACACTCGATGCCCGCGGAACGGGGCCGAGATCGGCGCCGTGTCGAAGCCGGCGAAGTCGGCGAAATCGGCCAGTTCGTGGGTGCCGCTTTCGGCGCGCAAGGTGGCCACGAGGTCCTCGGCGACGGCGCCCTCGTAGAATGCCGCCCTGCCCTTTTGCGCGATCAGGCGCAGGGTTTGCGCCAGCGCCGGGTTCCGGAACCGGTCGCCGGTCTTGGGCGTGTGCCCGCCCGGCAGAAACTGGACTTTGGCCGGTGCATGGTGACTGACCCGTTTGCGGCTCCCGGCCCAGTCCAGCGCGACGCGGCCGGTGACGCGGAAGCCGTCCTCGGCCAGCGCGATAGCGGGCCCGAGCAATTGCGGCAGCTCGAGCCGGCCATAGGCCGCCGAAAGCTGGCACCAGGCGTCCACCGCCCCGGGGATGGTGACGGCGTGCGCCGACGTCTCGGGAATGCTGCCGAGACCCAAGGCGCGCAACGCATCGGCGGACGCCCCTGCGGGGGCCCAGCCGGAGCCGTTGAAGGCACGAATCGGCCGGTCGTCGGCGGGCGCGACGATGGCGAAGCAGTCGCCGCCGATTCCAGTCATGGCGGGTTCGACGACGCATTGCACCGCGACGGCGGCGATCGCGGCGTCCATGGCGTTGCCGCCAGCCTTGAGGATTTCGATCGCGGCCAGCGTCGCCAGCGGATGCGAGGTGGCGGCCATGCCGCTTTCACCGATCGCCGCGGAACGGCCGGGGCTGATGTAGTCGCGTTCGAGCATGGTGTCCCCGGTCGGGCTGTTTGGGCGAGTCTTGGCCCACCCTTGCACGCCCGTGTGCGGTGGCGCCAGATCGGGAGCCTGCCTGCCGCTAGTCGATGAACACTTTCACCGCGTCCGAGCGGCCCTTGGAGTCGACCACCGAGAGCGTCACGTAGCCGGGCCCGTCCGGCATCCAGCTCTCCTGTCGCGAAAAGGCCGAGCGGCCGAAAGGCGCGCCATTGGCAAAGAAGGTGAAGGGCGGCGCGCCGTTGCGGATCTTCATGATCAGCGGCGCGGCCGATCCCGACGCCACGCCGAGGTCGACGTCGACCCCGTCGGCCGGGAAGGCAATCTTGGGTGCGGCTTGCTTCGCCATCACGTCGTCATTGGGGTGGCGGAAGCGTTTCAATGGCTCGGGCAGTTCCGAGTTCGAGGCGAACAGCACCCCCGGCGGGGCAGCTCGGAACGGCGCCACGGGCGTGCCCAGCCGGTCGAAGGCCTCGAACAGGATCGGTGCCGCGGAGATGATGCCGGCAAGCCCGGGCACCGGCGCGCCGTCGGGCCTGCCGACCCAGACGCCAATGACGGTCTTGCCGTCAAAGCCGATGGCCCAGCCGTCGCGATAGCCGTAGGA